>NZ_JALCYX010000023.1:0-65592 GCF_022690695.1 Anaeromyxobacter sp. SG17 | reverse complement strand
GCTTGGGTCGGGACACGCGGGATCGCCTCCTGGCGATCCCGCATGATGATCCCCTGGCCGGCCGCTACAAGCCCGGCCGGAAATCCCCATTCAGTCCCATCGCTTGGCCGCTAACCGATCGGCATTGCCGCTAGCGCGACCCCACGCGCAGTCTCCATGGCTCCGCGTGAGGCAAGCCACCGCCATCATTGAAGGCAACGGGATCGGCGCACAGCCCGAGGCGCGGCCGCGCTGGTGACTCGATCGCCGATCCGGCATACACTGACGGTGGTCGCGCACACTTAGTGCGTTACGAGCGCGTGCTCGGGAGGTGCGATGAGTCAGAAGCGCTCGCTGCTCGCATTCGCCTGGCTGAGCCTCACGATCGCGATCGGAGCCTGTGCGTCGGGGAATCCGACCGGCGGCTCCCCCGTCGATCCCGCCGTCGGTCCGGCACGTTCGGTCTGGATGAGCATCGCCGCCGCGGGAAACTTCACTGTCGGGATTCGCCGCGATGGGACGCTTTGGGCGTGGGGGTCGAACGAGTACGGGCAACTCGGCGATGGCACGAAGGTCCTTCGTGGCTCGCCGGTCCAGATCGGCACTGGCTTCGCCACGGTGGCGGTCAGCCATTCACACGTGGCGGCCATCAAGACGGACGGGACGCTCTGGGCCTGGGGGGACAACACGAGCGGCAAGCTCGGCGATGGGACGATGGTGCCGCGGCTGTCGCCGGCGCTGATCGGCGGCGGGTTTACGTCGGTCGCAGCGGGCGCCCTGCACACCGCCGCCATCAAGCAGGACGGCTCGCTCTGGACATGGGGCGACGACTCCATCGGGCAACTCGGCGATGGCTTCCTCCCTCACCGGACGGCCCCGGCGCAGATCGGGACCGGCTTTGCCTCGGTTTCCGCGGCCGGCGGCGTCACGGCGGCGATCAAGCTGGACGGGACCCTCTGGGCGTGGGGGTACAACGCGGATGGCCAGTTGGGGGACGGCACCACCATCCAGCGATCCTTGCCGGTGAAGATCGGCGAGGGGTTTGCTGCGGTCTCGGTGAGCGGCGCGCACACGCTGGCCGTGAAGACGGACGGCTCGCTCTGGGCCTGGGGGGACAACTACGAAGGGCAGCTGGGCGACGGCTCGCTGACGCGGCGGAGCACGCCGGTGCGCATCGGAGCCGGCTTCGCCTCGGCCGCGGCCGGCCCTCACCACTCCCTGGCCATCCGGACCGACGGAACGCTCTGGGCCTGGGGCGCGAACGTGTACGGACAGCTCGGTGACGGGCGGTGGACGACGGCGTTCCGGCCCATCCAGGTCGGCGCGGGCTACGCCGCGGTGGCGGTGGGCGAACAACACAGCGTGGCGCTGCGGACGGACGGCACGCTCTGGAGCTGGGGCTGGAACGGCATCGGTCAGCTGGGCGTCCCCGCTGCGTGGGAGGTCTTCGACCCCGCTCCCCTCGGCACAGGCTTCGACTGGGTGTCCGCAGGCTGGGGGAACGGCTTTGGCATGAAGACCGACGGGACCCTGTGGGGCTGGGGGGACAACCTCGGGGCTTTACTGAGCGCCGGGACAGGAGTCACGCCGGTGGTCACGCCGCGGCAGGTGCTCGTGAGCGGCATCCGCTCCGTCGCGTGCGGTGAAGAGCACGCGCTCTTTCTGCGAGCGGACGGGACACTCTGGGCCGCCGGCGCGAACCATTACGGCCAGCTCGGGGACGGGACCGTGTACGAGAAAAGCCCGGCGGTGCTCGTCGGTCCCGGGTATGCAGCGGCATCGGCGGGCGCGACGCACTCCGTGGCGATCAGGAGCGATGGATCGCTATGGGCGTGGGGTGAGAACCTGGCGGGCCAGGTCGGGGACGGGACGACGGAGAACCGATCCCTCCCCGTCCTGATCGGGCCCGGGTTCGCGGCGGCGGCCGCGGGGGACGCCCACACCGTGGCCCTCAAGGCCGATGGAACGCTCTGGGCCTGGGGCGCGAACTTGTACGGCCAGCTCGGCGACGGCTCCGCCCTCGATCACCGAGCCTCCCCGGTGCAGATCGGGTCGGGCTTCGCGGCGGTTGCGGCTGGTGGTGGGCACACGCAGGCACTCAAGGTCGACGGCTCGCTCTGGGCCTGGGGCTCCAACTTGCACGGCCAGCTCGGCGACGGCACGACGCTTAACCGGAGCAGCCCCGTGCTCATCGGCACAGGATTCGCGTCGGTCACGGCGGGCGTCCAGCACACGCTGGCCTTCAAAACTGACGGGACGCTCTGGGCCTGGGGCAAGAACGACACCGGGCAGCTCGGAGACGGGACGGCCATGGACCGGCTCAGCCCGATCCAGATCGGCACCGGGTTCGTCTCCGTGACGGCGGGCCGGGACTTCACCGTGGCGGTGACGGCCGACGGGACGCGCTGGGGCTGGGGTGCCAACTTCTGGGGGCAGCTCGGGAGCGGGCCGGAGTTCAAGAAGGTGCCGTTCCCCGTCCCCTGATGAGCAGCGAGATGTTGCCGGCCTCGCGAGTGCCCGCGAGCCGCAGGCACTCCGCGTCGGCATCCGGGCCTGCTACGGACAGGTTCACGCTTCGTCCGGTGAAGGAGGTCACGAAGACGTGGACGCGCACCACGCCCGGGAACGAACCGCTTGAACGCGGTCGCTTCCGGCCGATACGAGCCGGTACACTCGGCGGCACCTGAGCCTTCGCGACAGGCGCTCATGCCCTGCTCGGCCCGGACGCGAGAGGACGCTCACATGCCGCGGTACACGTCGACGCACGTTTCGGGGCAGCGGTCGCAGCTGCCCGCTGAGCTCGCCCGGGAGCTCTCGGGAAACGAGCGAGTGCTCTGGTACGGCCGCCCGCTCGCCGGCGTGCGGCTTCGTGCCTCCGACGCGTTCGGGATTCCCTTCAGCCTGCTCTGGGGTGGCTTCGCCATCGTCTGGGAGACGACGGTGATCCATCAGGGCGCGCCTCTCTTGTTCCTGCTCTGGGGCATCCCGTTCGTTGCCGTCGGGCTCTACCTGATCGCCGGCCGGTTCTTCTTCGACGCGTGGCGACGCTCGAGGACCGCATACGCGGTCACGAGCGAGCGCGTGTTCATCGTGTCGGGCGGGCTCCGGCCGTCGGTGCTCACCCTGCGTCTCACGACGCTTCCTCCGGTCTCACTCAGCGAGGGGCGGGCGGGTGTCGGGACCATCTCGTTCGGTGGCGGTTCGAGCATCGCGGCAGCGCTCGGCGGCATGCAGGGATGGCCCGGTGCGGCCCGCCACCTCGGGACGCAGCTCGAGCTCCTCCCGAACGCACGCACGGTCTACGAGACGATCCAGGGCGCGGCACGGGACGCGACAAGGCGCTGACGCTGACAGGCGGGGACGTGACGTGGCGCGCGTCCGGGTGCCGCGTGGGCGCCCAGCGCGGCCGCCGCCGACCCTTCACTACTCCTCGATGAACGGGTACTCGTGCTGCGCGTCACGCACCGTGAGCGCCCGTTTCCCGCCGGCGCCCCGTCCGACCACGAACTCGAGCCCCTGCACCCCGGGCGCGGTCGTCAGGAACGAGAGGGTGCCGTCCGGATTCCGGCGCGAGGCCACCTCGCTCCGCCACTCGCCGAAGTCGAAGACGGTGGCGGCGCCGCTGCGGATCACCGCGATGCTACCGAGCGCCGGGCTCGCGTAGCGCCGGGCGAGGCGGGCACTCTCCACCGTGTCGGCGGGCACGGTGAGGAGCTTCCGCTCGGCGGCGAGCTCGTCGAAGAACGTCTTCGCCGCGGCCGTCGCCTGAGCGTCGGCCTCGGGTCTGCCGTCGAAGAGCACTTCCAGGAGCTTGCGGCGGAACACGTCCCGGAGCGCCCAACCGGGATCGCCGTTGGTCAGGATCACCGCGCCCACCGCCTGCCCGGGCAGCCAGATCATGTCGCTGTGGTAGCCGATCATGTCGCCCCCGTGGTGCACCACCGGGACGCCGTAGGTGGTGTCCACCGCGAGCCCCATCCCGTAGGTCACGTCCTTCCCGATCGTCACCTGCGGCGTCCGCCGGTCGAGGAGCGGACCCTTCCCGACGTAGGGCGCGCCGCCCGGCAGCGTCCCCTCGTCGAGCTCCATCTGCACGTAGCGCAGGAGGTCGCGCACGCTGCTCCAGGCGGCGCCGGCCGGGCGGAGCGGGATGATCGACCGGTTCACGTCCATGACCGCCTGCGCGGGCCTCCCGTCCACGTCCGGCGCGTGCGCGTCGGCGTGGGCCCCGGCCAGCGCGCGCCGGAAATCGAACGTGGTGGCGGTCATCCCGAGCGGCCCGAAGACCTGCTCCTGCATGGCCCGGTCGTAGGCCGCACCGAGCTCCATGCCCGGAAACAGGACGTGTCCCGCAGTGAACCCGGCCGCAGCCGCCAGGGGGTTCGAGTACTGGAACAGCTCGCCGAAGCGGCTGGTGGGCTGCATGGTGGCGAGCTCCGCGAGGGCCTTCGCGGGCGTGAGGTCGCCGAACTCGAGGAGCCACTCCATGTCCTGCCGGGGCATCCCGGTGCAGGCGCAGACGAGGTGCTTGATCAGCACCCGGCGGCTCGTGTCGGCGTCGCCCAGCGCGAAGCCGGGGAGCACCGACGTGACCGGTGTCGCCCAGGTGAGCCGCTTCTCGTCCACCTCCTTCGCGAGGAGCAGCGTGGTGAGCGCCTTGGTGTTCGAGGCGATCATGAAGAGGGTGTCGCCGTCGACCGGCGCCGTGTCGCCCAGCTTTCGGACGCCGAGGCCGCCGGCGAAGACGACCTTGCCGCCCTGCACGATGCCGAGCCCCACCCCCGGCACCTTCATCGCCTGCATGGCGCGCTCCACGAAGCGGCGGAGCTCGGCCAGGCGTGGGGCGTCGATGGGTTCGGCCTTCTTCCCCGCGAAGCTCTCGCGGGCATAGCCCTTCGGTAGGAGCCGCCCGAGCACCAGGACGATCTGCCCGCGCCGCTTCTCGGCGACCGGCTGCGAGAGGTCGCCGATCACCACCGTCCAGCCGCCCGCAGAGAAGCGGGCGCTCGCGAACACGACCCGGCGCTCGTTCGGCGACGTCTGGTAGGCGAAGTCGCGGCGCCTCGACCAGCCGTCCTTGTCGGGAAGATCGGCCGCCACCTTGAGCGGCCACCGCGCGCCGGGCCTGTACGCCTTCCAGGCTGCCGCGACCGCGGCTTCGGCATCCGACGCCGCGACGTCGACCAGCGCCAGCCACGAGTCTCCCTCGGGCGCTTCGAGGACGGTCGCCGGACCGCGCACCACGAGCGACCAGCCGGCAGGCGCCAGGAACGGGTTGCCGCCCACGGTCGTCTTCGGGCCGTCGGCCGAGAGCCGCTGTGGCGCGGGCGCAGCCGGCGCGCCGTCCGTGGGCGCCGTGGGCGCCGTGGACGCCGGCGCCGGCCGCTGCGGTGCGGACGCCTGCGCGAGCGGGGGGACGGCGAAGAAGAACAGAAGACCGGCGGCGAAAGCGCGCATTGGACCCCCGCAGCGAAGCAGAGCGCGGAGAGAGAACCCCCGCACCATGGGTCGCAGGCTTTCATGCGGAGAGCGGGACGACAACACGCTTCCGGGGGCGCACGCCGTGGCCATCCAGGAGCCCTCGCGATGAGGGATTCGCGGGGCGCGCCTCGCCGGCGCCGTCCGGGTGGCGACACTCGGCCGTCTCGACCCGCGCTCCTCGCGGGCTCCGCGGTTGCCCCGGCCCCGGCCCCGGCCAGCGGCGTGGCCGGGGCCGCGAAGGCCGCTAGGGCGCGCTGATCACGATCGCCCCGCCCGCGAGGGCGTTGTTCGCCCCGTCGGGCTCCTTCGCCTGGTCGCCCTGGCACTCGTACTGATCAGTGGACCAGTTGAACTCGCAGACGGTGAAGTCGTCCGCGAGGACGCCGAGGTAGTACGTCCCCGGCGCCAGCGTCGGCGGGATCGCCACGAGGGTGGTGTCGGACGAGCTCGCGCCCGGCTGGAGCCCAGCGACGCTGCGGTACCCGAGCAGCAGATCCGACGCGGTGATGCTGGCATCGGAGGAGAGGTACACGCCAACGAGGAACGCGGGGGCGGCGCCGCCCGCGGCGCTCGCGGCCACCGTGTTCGCGACCGGGATGCTGGTCCCCCGCACCGCGGAGGCCGGGCCGGACACCGCGGTCGCCACGAGGTCGGGCCCGGTGATCGCGATGGTGCCGCCGGCGAGGCCGTTGTTCCCCTCGTCGCTCTCGGGCGTGGTGCCGTACGGATCGGCGAACGCGCCGAGCTGATAGGTGCCGCCCGCGATGCCCGCCGGGATCGTCAGCGTGACCGTGCCCGAGCGCGACGCGCCTGACGCGAGGTCGCCGGGGTACGCGGTCCCGATCGAGAGGTCCTGCGGCGTGATGAACAGGTCACTCGACAGGTAGAGCCCGAGCGGCGGGCTCGTCGCGCCCGCGCCCGTCGGGAGCGCCGAGAGCGTGTAGCTGACGGTGATGGTCTCGCCGGTGAGAGCGGCCGGTGGCCCGGAGACCGCGATCGGCGCGAGGTCGGGACGGACGAGGGTGAGGGCGGCGCCCGCGGAGGCGTTGTTCGTCTCGCTCTCCTCCTTGACCTGGTCGTACGGGTCGAGGATGGCGCCGAGGTAGTAGGTCGCCTGGGCGACGGAGCTCGGGACGCTCACCGTGAGCGTCGCCGAGCTCGTCTCGCCCGGCGCCGGCATCGCGAAGGTGCCGTAGCCGAGCCGCAGGTCGGAGGTCGTGATGACGGGATCGGTGGAGAGGTAGATCGACACCATCGTCGCTGGGCTCGCTCCGGAGCCGAGGTTCGCGACGGTCGCCGTGACCGAGAACGGGGTCGCCGTCCCGACGCTCTGCGGCGCCGCCAGCGCGGAGACGGTGAGGTCGGGTCCGGCCACGGCGACGGTGTTGCCGGCGCGGGCGTTGTTCGTCTCGCTCGCCTCCGCGACGCGGCCCTCGTAGTCGGCGATCGCGCCCACGTAGTACGTCCCCGGCGCGAGCCCCGCAGGCACCGTCACGCTCGTGTCGGCGCTGCTCGTGGCGCCCGGCGCGAGGCCGCCGAGCGCGCGGTAGCCGAGGAACCGATCCGCCGTGGTGATCGTCGGGTCCGTCGAGAGGTAGTAGCCGACCTTGAACGCCCCCGTCCCCCCGCCGACCGCCGCGACGGCGTCGTGGACGACGAGCGGCAGGCCCGTGCCGGCGGTGGCCGGCGCGCTCACCTCGGTGAGGACGAGGTCCGTACCGCCGACGACGATGGGCCCGCTCGCGCGAGCGTTGTTCGTCCCGTCGGGCTCCTTCGCGACGTCGCCGCCGTAGCAGTAGGAGTTGTACAGGTAGTCCTCGAAGCAGTACGTGAAGTCATCGGCGATGACGCCCACGTAGTACGTGCCGGGCGCGAGCCCGAGCGGCAGGGTGACCGGCGTCGAGGCGGAGCTCGAGGCGCCCGGCGCGAGCGCGGCGGCGGAGCGCCAGCCGAGGAGCAGGTCCGACGGCGTGATCACGGGGTCGGTGGAGAGGTAGAAGCCCACGTCGAACGGCGGCGTCGCGCCGCCCGCGGCGCTCGCCGCGATCGTGTCGAAAACGGTGAGGGTCTCGCCGACGACGCCGGACGCGGGCGCGGAGACGGAGGTGGCCACGAGATCGGGGCCGATCACGGTGAGCGCGCCCCCCGCGGCCGCGTTGTTCGCCTCGTCGAGCTCCAGGACCTCGCTCGCCACGTCCGCGATGGCCCCGACGTAGTAGGCGCCGCCGGCCCAGGTGACGGGGAGGGTCATCACCGTGGCCCCCGACGAGGAGGCGCCGGAGGCGAGGGAGGGGACGGTGCGCTCGCCGATCTTCAGGTCGGCGGTGGTGACGACGGGATCGTCGGAGAGGTACAGGCCGACCTTGAACGGCCCGGTGCCGCCGCCGGTCGGGCGCGCGGTGACCGTGTCCTCCACGGTGAAGGTCCCGCCGGTGAGCACCGTCGCGGGGCCGCTCACGGACGTGACCTCGAGATCCGGGCCGTCCACGACGACGCGTGGACCGACGAACACGTTGTTGTCCTCGTTCGACTCCTGGACGTAGCCGACCACGTCGACGATCGCGCCGAGGCGGTAGGAGCCCGCGGGGAGATCGCTCGGGAGCGACAGGGAGGTGGTCACGCTCGCGGAGGCGCCGCCATCGAGGAAATAGACCTGCTGCCATCCCAGCATGCGGTCGGCGGTGGTGATCGTGTCGTCCGTCGACAGGTACACGTTCACGATGACGTTGATGGCCTTTCCGCGTCCCGGGTTCGCGACGTTGGTCGTGAGCGAGAACGGGGTGGAGGTCCCCAGGCGCTCGGGGGCGGACATCGACGTCACGGTCAGGTCGGGCGGCTCGAACGTGGTCACGTTCGACGCCAGCTTGTAGTTGTTGTCGTCGTTGGCCTCGCTGTCGCTCGCGAACGCGACCACGCCCACGTGGTAAGGGCGACCGAGGAAGCCCTCCCAGTTCGCGGAGATCGTGTACGCGAGGTTGGTGCACCCTTGCTGAGAGTAAACGCGTTTCGCGGAGCCGAGCGCGACGTCGCCCGGCCCGAGCACGTCGTCCTCGGAGACGAACCAGACGACGCTGAAGTACTCGGCGGTGAGCTCGCCGCCGATGTTGCAGACCTGCGAGGTGACGGGGAACGCCATGCCGAGGCCCGCGACGTCAGGGGTCGTGACGGACGTGACGGTGAGGTCCGGGAGCGGCTTTCGGGTGACGAGGAGCGTGGTCGTGGCCGATTGTCCGCGCCCGTCGGTCGCCACCACGGTGATGAAGTTGTCACCGAGCGCGAGCGGGACGAGGGTCTCGAAGTAGCCGTCGGCGGCGCGGATCGGAACGGCGGCGCCGTTCACGGTGAGCGACGCCACGCCCGAGGGATCCACGGCCGTGCCGAAGACGACGGTCTCCACCTCCGGCGTCACCTCGCCCCGCGAGGAGTAGACGCCGAGCACGGGCGGCAGGACGGGAGTCGTGAACGTGCGCGGCGTGCCGCCCCCGTCGTCGACGGCGACGTTCCCGCCCTCGTCGGTGGACTGCACCGCGAAGAAGTAGGTCGCCCCCTCCTCGAGGGCGCCGAGGGCCACCCCGTGAGAGGTCGCGAGCCAGTGGAGCGCGGCCGTGCCGCCGAGGGCCTGTGTCTTCCCGTAGAGCACCGTCGCGGAGGCCGGCTCGCTCGTCGTCCAGGCGATCTTCGCGCTGCCCTGGTCGAGCGCCGCCACCGAGACGCCCGTGATGACGGGCGGGGTGAGATCGCCGACGGCGGTCGCGCTCGTGGTCGCGGGGGCGCCGGTCCCGTCGTCCTCGTCGTCGTACGTCGCGGTGAGGGTTCCGCCCTCGGTCACGGCGAGGATGCCGTCATGGGCGACCCCCGGGGCAGGGCCGGTCGGCAGCGTGCCCATGAAGATGGAGGTGTCCGGCCCGGTCTCGGTGAGCCACACGAACTCGCCGGCGGGGTCGGCGTCGCTGCGGACGGTCACGTACGCCTCGTCGGACACGTCCGGGCGGACGTTCAGGTCGCGATCGCCGACCTTCACCTCGATGCGGGTGGTCGCGCCATAGCGCGCCCGGTCCAGGCCGATGAAGCCCCGCGAGGAGATCCCGCCGGCCCCGCTGACGACCAGCGCGAACGGCTGCGGGCCGGACGGAACGTTGAAGCCCCTCACCCGCACCGTGTAGATGCCCCTGGCCGCATCGGGCAGATAGAACTGCTCCTCCACGTTGAGCCGATCGGCCGTGCCGCCAGTGACCGAGACCCCGCCCGAGAAGGCGTTCCCCGCGTACGTCGCGCCGTCCGGGGCGACGACCTCGAGGTCGAGGTCGTTCACGAGCTCGACGTCGGCGTACTGCGCGCCGGGGTAGTCCGTCCAGACGAGCGTCACCTTGAGCGGGGCGCCGCCGATCGCGAAGAGCGACTTCGTGAAGGTGTCGCCGGTCGCGACGCCCGGCTGGACGTCGGCCACGTCGAGGAACCTCGAGTCTCCCGCGAAGCGCAGGGTGTTCGACAGGTTGATGCGCCCCCAGCCCTGGGCGATGGTGGGGATGGGACCGCGCGTGTAGAGGCCGCTCATCGACTGGGCGCTGTTGACGAGGGTCGCCTTGACGAGGGCCGCGGAGGGAAGGAAGGCGTCGGCGGGGCTCGCCAGCCCCGACGGCCAGTAGCCGTCCACGTAGTACTGGCGCACGAGCGCGGCGGCGCCCGCCGTGGTGGGCGTCGCCATCGACGTGCCGCTATAGGCGATGGTGCCGCAGTTGTTGGTGTCGGGGAGGCCGTCCGAGTCGGCCGAGACGATGTTCACGCCGGGCGCGGTGAGGGTCGGCTTGAGCCGGCCGTCCCAGGCCGGGCCGTTGCTCGAGAAGTAGGCGACGTTCTCGGCCTGGTCGCCGTTCTCGGTCGCGCCGACGCTGACGATGTTCTTCGCGGTGGCGGGGGAGCCGACGCGGAGGTCGGTCGGACCGGCGTTCCCGTTGGCGAAGAGGACGAGGAGGTCCTTGTGCTCCCACATGAACCGGTCGGTGCTCCACGCTAGCCCGTCGTACCAGTTCGCGCCGGAGCCCCAGCTGTTCGTGTGGATGCGGGCGCCCGCGTCGTAGGGACGGACGTACAGATCGGCGAGGTCCTCGGGCACGAGGAGGTAGTTGGCTTCACCCGGCGTGAGATCCGTCATGAACAGCCGGGCGTTCGGGGCCATGCCGCCTGCGGTAGAGAGCCCCGTGACCGGCCGCTGGTCCCCCGCCACGGTGCCGGAGACGTGCGTGCCGTGGCCGAAGTTCCCGTCCCAGGCGTCCGCCGACGCCACGTAGCCGGCGACCTTGCGGTGCGCGGGGCCGACGGCCGCGCCGCTCGGGTCGCGGAAGAAGCACATGTCCATGTCGAGCCCGGTGTCGCCGACGCCGACGATCTGCCCCGCGCCGTCGAGCCCGGCGCCGAAGACCGGCGTCGAGCCGGGGACGTACGACTGGATCACCCAGCGCGACGTGTCGTTGAGGAGCTGCACCGGCAGCGCCTCCTCGATCCAGAGGACCTCCTCGAGCCGCGCGAGCTGGGCGATGAGGCCGGGCGGGACCTCGACCTGCGCGACGTCCCTGGCGACCCGCACCACGGTTCCCTTCTGACGCAGGACCTCGGACAGGAGGGCCGGCAGACCGTCGGCGGCGTCGACGCGCACGCGGAGCCGCAGGGACTTCGCGAGGTCCTTGCGGACCGCGCCATGCTCGTCCTTGAGCGCGCGGGAGAGCTTGTACGCCGGCTGGAAGCGCGCGACTCCGCGGACCTTCGAGAGCTTCGCGACGCCCGCGCGCGTGTCGTCGTCCATCGAGACGACGAAGGCGAATCCGGGGAGGTAGTCGCCGATCCGCGCCCCGGCCGCGGCGAGCCGCGCCTTGTCGGCCTCGTGGATGGGGCCGTCCAGCTGGACGATCCACTTCCTCCGCTTCGCGGCGGCGGCCGCGTGGCGATCGCCGCGCGAGGCCGGCGACGCGGCCGGAGCGGAGACCTCTACGACCTCGGCGGCGGGGTCGAGCGTCATCCCGGCCACGGCGGGGAGGTCCCGCTCCTCCTCGGCCGTGAGCTCGGCCGGGAGCGCGGGCGGCTTCCCCTTCACGTCGAGCGCGTAGCCGTTCACCTGGACGGCCCCCTCCACAGGACGGGTGACCTCGTGGGAGCGCTCGGGCTCGGCTCGCCGACCGCAGGAGACGACCGCCAGCAGCGAAAGACACAGCGCGACGCGTAGCCTCATCGTGTACCCCTCCATGCGCCTGCTCGGATGGCTGTAGTGGGGTCGGATGACAGACCACTCTGCCGGAGAGCGCCTCACCCGAATTCGGGATCAGCCCGCGAGGGTTCGTTCGTCAGGGCGCGAAACTTCACCGCACGAGACAGGCGATCAGGCGTTGACGACGAGTGTGAGTCTTTTCGGGCGACTGCGATCGGCGCGCAGCCTGGTGGAAGACGCACGAGCGTGAGGCCGTGCTCTGCCCGGCGCGAGTCGCACGCGTGGGCTCCTCCCGGCCTTGACCGTTGGTGCGGCGTCCCTCGCGGCGGATCGCGCGAGCTGCCGCGAGCGCGCTGCGCACGCGGACCACGAGTCGACGCCTCCCTGCCGCGTGCGACCGGAACCTGCCGAGCCTGCGTGGCGACCGCCGCGCGGCGGTCGGCCCGCCTGCCTCGCCGCCGGGCCCGGCGAGAGCCGGTGTGAGCCCCTGCCGCGTTCGCCGTCGGTGAGGCATACTGCGCGAGTCCGGAATGCGCTCCGAAGTCGTGCAGAACCTCCTCGTCCTCCTGGCGGGAGCGGCCCTCCTCAACGCCGTGTTCGCGGCGGCGCTGTGGCGGAGCACGCGCGACGCGCTGTTCCGGATGCTCTTCGTCGCGTGGGCGACGGTCATCCTGTCGGCGCTGCTCCAGAGCGCGCTCACCCACAACCACCTCATCGTCACCATCGGCTTCGCCTCGGTCTTCATCAACAACGCGGCGTTCGCCCAGCTCCTCGCCGCGGTGGCCGAGGTGACGGTGCCGTGGCGCAGGCTCGTCCTGCTGCTGGCGGCGGGACTCGCCGCCTCGGCCCTCGTCGCGGCGGCGGGAGGATCGTTCGTCCTCGTCTCGGCGCCCACAGCGCTCGCGGTCGCCGCGCCCACCGTGGCGGTCGGCTTCAAGGTCTTCCGCGACCGCTGGTCCACGCTCCACGCGCAGGGGCGCGCGCTCGCGCTCTCCTGCATCCTCTTCTCGGTCCACAACCTCGACTTCGTCTTCCTGCGCGAGCGGGAGGCGCTCGCGCCGGTCGGGTTCACCCTGGCGTTCCTGGTGATCTTCGCGATCTCGATCAGCGCGCCCGCGGCGCTGCTCGAGATGGTCACGAAGCGCCAGGCGCGCCTCGCCGCCCAGCTCGAGATCGCGCGCACCCTCCAGGCGCGGCTCGCGCCCACGGACGCCCGGCTCGATCGCCTGGAGTTCGCCTGCCACATGCGGCAGGCCGACTCGGTCGGCGGGGACTACCTGCAGCACTTCAAGACGGGGAGCAGCGAGTGGTTCTTCGCGGCGGACGTCGTCGGCCACGGCTTCCACGCGGGGCTGCTCGCGCTCATGGCCCACAGCGCGCTCTCGTCGATCATCGAGGCCCGCCCCGAGATCACCCCCCGCGAGCTGAACCAGCTCGTGAACCGGGTGCTGTGGCGGAACCTCGCCCAGCTCGAGGACCGCCGCTACATGACGATCGTGGCGATGCGGCGCGACGACCGGGACGGGCGGCTCGTGGTGAGCGGGTGTCACGCGGACCTGCTCGTTTACCGCGCCCGCTCGCGCGAGGTGCAGACGCTCGCCCTCGAGCACTTCCCGCTGGGCGTCGGCTTCACGCCGGACCTGGCCCTCGAGACCATCGGCGACGCCACCCTCGAGCTCAGGCCGGGAGACCTGGTGTTCGTCGCCACCGACGGGGTGTTCGAGGCGCCGCGCCTCGGCCGGCACGAGCTCGGGCTGTTCGGCGCCGAGCGCGTGGGCGAGCTCTTGTCCGCGTGCGGCGCCGAGCCGCTGTCCGAGATTCGCCGGCGGCTGGTGGAGCAGCTCGACGACTTCACGGGCCGGCGCTACGCCGACGACGTGGCGTTCTTCATGCTGCGCGCGCGCCCCGAGGGAGCGCTGGCGTGAAGCTGAGGCTCGAGATCGCCGCGCGCTCCGCCGACGTGCTGCGCTGCAGGCAGCTCGTGGGCGAGGTGTACCACCGCCGCTACGGCGTGGTGTTCTCGAGCGACACCTACGACCTCGACCGGAAGATCGAGCCCTGGCCGCACCGCTTCCTGATGGGGTTCGTCCGCGACGAGCTCGCGGCCGTGTCCGGGCTGTACGTGCGGAACACCTACGTCGAGCGCTTCGGGCTGGTGGACGACGACGAGGTCCGCGCCCGGCTGCGCGAGGCGGGCGTGGACGGAGAGTACGAGCCCGCCGAGCGGCGCGAGCTGACGAAGCTCGTCATCGCCCCGCGGCTGCTCAACTCGGGGCTCGGCCCGCTGTTCATCGCGTTCGCCCACGCGCGGGCGTTCGTAGAGCTCGACGCCCCGCGACCGCCGCTCGTCACCTTCTGCGTCGTGCGATCGATGAAGCGCCTGGTCGAGCGGCACGGGATCCGCACGCGACACCTGAAGCCGTTTCCCCACTACAAGGTCCACGAACACTACCGGTCGGAGCGGAACCCGATGGACAGCTACCTCGTCATCCCGCACCTCGACGTACCGGCCGCCTTCCGCGACCTGCGCATTCCGGGCGAGCACGCGCTCGGCCCGTGGCTGGGAGACGAGCGATGAGCAACCTCACCGTCCTCGGCGCGTTCCACGAGGCCCCCGCCCAGCCGCTCAGCGCCATCGAGATGGAGGTGGTGCCGATAGACCTGGTGACCGAGTGGAGACGATGCGGCATGATCGCCGACTTCATGGCCGACTACATGGTGTACGGGTTCGAGCGGCGCGAGACGGCACGCAGCGTCCTCTCGACCGTCATGAACGAGCTCGTCGAGAACGCCGCCAAGTTCAGCGCCGACGCGCGGACGCCGGCGCGCGCCTCGATCCGCAATCACGGCGAGGTCGTGCTGCTCGAGATCCGGAACGAGGCGAGCGACAAGCACGTCGCGAGCCTGAAGGAGCTGCTCCCGGTGCTCGCGCACGACGACGCGACCGCCGTGTTCCGGCAGCGGCTGCAGGACCGGCGGGGCCTCGGCCTCGCGCTGCTCGCGCGAGACTACCGGGCGACCGTCGGGGCCACCGTGGAGCCCGCCGACGCCGGAGGGAAAGCCACGGTCTGCCTGCGGGTGGCCATGAGCGCGGCGGAGGTGGAGCAGCGATGAAGGCGCCACGCCCGGACTACTCGGTGGACGCGGGGCAGTCGCCCGGGACCTGGCTCTTGCGCGGGGTGATGCGCCTCGAGTCGCCCGAGGCCTACGCGCGGGCGTTCGAGCCCATCGTCGCCTCGCTCACGAAGCTCCCCGCGATCTCCCTCGATCTCTCGCAGGTGGTGTTCCTGAACAGCTCCGGCATCCGCGCGCTCGCAGACGTGCTGCTGCTCGCGCGCGAGAAGCGCTGTCAGGTCACGCTCTTCGGGAGCGCCGCGGTCCCGTGGCAGAAGAAGCTCGCGAGCTCGCTCACGGCCCTCTTCCCCGAGTTCGTGATGCGCGTCGACCGCTGAAGCGGTCGCGCCGCCCGCGCGCGAGCGGTCGACTACTCGAGCAGCGACGTCGGCGAGACGGCCAGGGCCTTGGCGAGGCTCTCGAGCGTCTCGAGCGGCGGCGTCCGCTGCCCGCGCTCGAGCATCGAGATGTAGGACACCGAGAGCCGCGCCTTCCCGGCCAGGGCCTCCTGCGAGAGCTTGCGGCGGAGACGTTCGCTCTTGAGGTTCAGGGCGAACTTGTCGGCGAGACGCGGCATGAGGAGCTCCTGAGTTGAAGTTGCGGAAACCGCAACATGGGTTGCGAGAACGGCACGATCCCACACTACCACTCAGCGTGCGGCTTCACCAGACCGTGCGTGTACGTTACTTGCGGGACCGCGCGGCGGGGAACGGGACGTCGTACCGCGCGAGGAGGCGGCGCAGCGAGAAGTAGGAGACCCCGAGCGCCTTCGCGAGGCCGCGGGGGTCGCGGGCGAAGAAGCGGGTCGCGGCGAGCAGATAGCGGCGCGCGGCCTCGCGGAACGGCAGGACGTCCTCGCGCGAGCGGAGCGGCCACAGCCCGGGCATCGTGCCGACGAGCTCCCCCGCGAGCTGCGCCAGCCTGCCACGCGCCTCCTCCACGTCCGCCTCGTTCTGCTCGATCGTGTGCGTGAGCCGCCGGCGCTCGACCGCGAGATCCACGGCGTGGCCGAGCGCGGCGCTCGACTCGTCGTGGCAGTCGAAGAAGAAGTCCGCGCCCGCCATCACGGCGGCCATGGCATCCGAGGCCCCCGCCGCCGTCGCGTACGCCAGGATCGCGAGGCGCTCGTGGGATTCGCGCAGCTCGCGGATCGTCTCGAGCCCCGGTCCCTTGGGCAGCTCGAGGTTCACCATGGCGATGGTGGCCCCGGCAGCGCGCTTCAGCGACTCGGCGCCGCTCGAGGCCGTGAGGAGCTTGAACCGCGGGTGAGCGCCGGGCTGGCCCGGTCGCGGGCTCCCCCTGACCTCTGCGAGCCGCTCGCGGATCATGCGGCGGTGCGCATCGTCGGGGGCTACGAGCAGGAGCACGTCGTCGAACGCGTCGGGAAGATCCCTGCGGATCGCGCACATCGCGCCTCGTCTACCACGTCCCGTCCCCGGTGACGGCGTCCAATCGTCTGCCGCGGCCGTACACTGGCTCGCACACCCAACGGGAGGCACAGCGCATGCCCAGCCACCATCAGTTCGAGCTTCTGGACCGCGTGCATTCACTGCGAGGACGCCCGCCCCCCGCGCCCGCCGCCGGAGGCCCGCCGCCCGAGCCGGACGAGGTCCTGCGCCCGGGCGCCGAGGCGGACTCCTGGCGGCCGGAGGCGTTCCCCGCCGGCGATCCGGCGGCGCGCCTGCGGCTCGCCGCGCGCGTGGTGGAGGAAGGCCTCACGGTCCACGACACCCTCCGCGAGCAGCTCGTCGAGCTCCTCGAGACGCGCGAGCCGGCGCTCGAGCTCGGGCCGGAGGCGCTCTCCGAGCGGATGGGCGCCCATCTCCAGGGGCTGCCGCTCGCGTACCACGGCACCTGGTTCCTCTACCCGTGGTCCAGGCGGGTGGTGCGTGTGCTCCCGGAGCCCGAGTTCCGGGAGCTACGCTCGAGCCGGAACCGGAACAAGATCTCCTCCGAGGAGCAGGAGCGGCTCCGCGCGGTCCGGCTCGGGGTCGTCGGCCTGTCGGTGGGGAGCGCGAGCGCCATCGCCCTCGCCATGGAGCAGGTCGGCGGGGAGCTCTACCTCGCGGACCACGACCGGCTCAGCCTCTCGAACTTGAACCGGCTGCGCGCGGGCGTCCACGAGCTCGGGGTCCCGAAGGCGGTCCTCACCGCGCGCGCCATCGCCGAGCTCGACCCGTACCTGCGCGTGTGGCCGTTCCTGGACGGGATCACCGATGCGAACATGGACCGGTTCCTCCGGCCCGACGGGCGTCCGCTCGACCTCCTCGTGGAGGAGTGCGACGACCTCTACGTGAAGGTGCGGGTCCGGGAGGCGGCGCGGGCGCTGCGCATCCCCGTGCTCATGGAGACGAGCGACCGCGGCCTCCTCGACGTCGAGCGCTTCGACCTCGAGCCCGAGCGTCCCATCCTCCACGGCCTCGTCGGCGCGCTCGACGCCGAGGAGCTCCGCGGGCTCGACACCTCCGAGAAGGTGCCGATCGTGCTCCGCATCCTCGGCGAGCGGTCCATCTCGCCGCGCCTCGCGGCCTCGCTCGTCGAGGTGAAGGCGACGCTCAAGACCTGGCCGCAGCTCGCCTCGGCCGTGTCGCTCGGCGCGGCGGTCGTCACCGACACCGCCCGCCGGATCGCGCTCGGCGAGCTCAGGTCGTCGGGGCGGTTCTACGTGGACCTCGGCGAGCTCGTGCGCGACGGGGCGGGGGCGGTGCAGCCCCTCCTGGCGGAGCCTGTGCCCGCTCCGGCCGCGACGCTCGAGGAGGCGCGTGCGGCGCCCCCGGCCGCGGCCGTCGCCCCGGCGGCGGTCCGGGCGGGCGCGGCGCTCGACACGCAGCGAATCCGGGCGCTCGTGGAGCTCGCCACGCTCGCGCCCTCGGGCGGGAACTGCCAGCCGTGGCGGTTCTCGTGGGACGGCAAGCGCCTCCGCCTCCTCCACGACGCCGCCCGCTCCCGGTCCTTCCTCGATTACCGCGACCTCGCGAGCTGGCTCGCCTTCGGCGCCGCCGTGGAGAACATCGCGCTCGCCTCGGCGGCGATGGGGCTCGACATGGCGGTCGACCTCGCCCCGGATCCGCGCGAGCCCGCGCTCGTGTGCGACCTCCGCTTCGCGGCCTCGCGCGCGCCGGCCCCGGCGAGCGTCCTCTCCCTCGCGGCGGCGATCCCGGACCGCGCCACGAACCGGAAGCTCGGCCCGCGCGCGCCGCTCGCCCGGGAGGCGCGCGACCTGCTCCTCCGCGCCGCGGCGGACGTCTCCGGCGCGGCGCTGCACCTCGTCGAGGACTCGGAGCGGCTCAGCGAGCTCGGCGAGGTGCTGGGGCGCGGGGACCGGCTCCGCTTCCTCTCCCGCACCATGCACCGCGAGATGATGGGCGAGCTGCGCTGGAGCGCCGACGAGGTGCGCAGGGGCGACGGGCTGGACGTCGCCACGCTCGAGCTCTCCGGCGCGGACCTGGCCGGTCTCCGCGTGATGTCCTCCTGGCCCGCCATGGAGCTCGTCGGCCGGCTCGGCGGGGGGCGCGCGCTCGAGAAGCCGGCGGCGAAGGCCATGGCGGCGGCGAGCGCCGCGGGGCTCGTGTCCGTGGCGGGCCGCACGCGCGAGGCCTACTTCGCGGGCGGCCGCGCCATGCAGCGCGTGTGGCTCCAGGCGACTGCCCTCGGGCTCGCGTTCCAGCCCATGACGCCGCTCACGTACCTCTTCGCGCGGCTCGAGCTCGGCGACGGCGAGGGCCTCGCGCCGCCGGAGGTCGCCACGCTGCGCGCGCTGCGGGGTCGCCTCGCCTCGGTCTTCCCGGAGGCCTCGGGCCGGGGAGAGCCGATGCTGTTCCGCCTCGCCGTCGCGCCACCCCCCGCCGCGCGGGCGCTCCGCCGTCCCCTCGCCGAGGTGCTCGAAATCGAGCCGCGCGCGTCCGACTCGCGGGCGGGTCCGCTGCGGGCCGGACCGTCCCTCCACGCTCCGACGCGCCGGCGAGCGGGGTGAGCCCTCGCGCCCGCCGCGGTGGCCTCGCGAGCGCCGTCTCCGAGGTCGCCCCGGCGCTGCGTGGCGAAAGGCGTCCGGGCGTCTCTGCGGGACCGCTTCACCGGGCGCCGGCGCTGTACACCGCCGGGCGAAGCCCGCCGGTGCGCGGCAGCCGGACGGTGAAGCGGGTCGGGCGGCCCGGGCCCGACGCGACGTCCACCCGGCCGCCGTGCGCCTCGACGATGGTCCGGACGATGAAGAGCCCCAGGCCGAGCCCGTCGGCGCCGGCCTGGCGGACGTCGCCGCGCCGGAACGGCTCGAAGATGGCGCGCGTCGCCTCGGGCGGGATGGGCGGGCCGTCGTTCTCGACCTCCACGCGCACCGCGTCGGCCTCGCCGGCGGCGCGCAGGCGCACCGGCGTGCCCGCCGGCTGGTACTGGAGCGCGTTCGAGACGAGGTTCGCGATCGCCTGCTGGAGCCGGTCGGGGTCCCACGCGCCGGAGAGGTTCCCGTCGAGGGAGAGCGCGACCGCGTCGGGTCCGTGCCGGAGCGCCGCCTCGTCCACCACCGGGCGGCAGACCTCGCGCAGGTCCATCGCGCGCGGGGCGAGCGGGATGCCGCCGGCGTCGCGCACGCGCGTGAAGTCGAGCAGGTCGCCGATCATCCGGGCCATGCGGCGCGAGCTCGACAGGATGCGGGCGAGCGTGCGCGCCTCCGCCGGCGGCAGCGTCCGTCGCGAGAGCAGCGTCGCGCCGGCCTCGATGGCGGACAGCGGCGTGCGCAGGTCGTGGCCGACGATGCCGAGGATCCGCGCCTGCACCTCGAGGGCGACGCGCCGCTCGCGCTCGCGCTCCTCGTGCGCGCGCAGGGCCTGGCGGACGCTCCGCGCGGCGAGCAGGAGCACCGCGGCGAGCGCGAGGTTCGCGACGAGGAACACCGCGTCGCCGAGGGCGGTCTTGCCCGACCAGGCGCGCTCGCGCTGCTCGAGCGCGCCGACCTCGAGCGCCACGAGCTCGCCGCGGGCGTGCTCCATGTCGTCGAGGAGGTGAGGGTCGGTGGTGGGGTGCCAGGAGGCGCCGGTGAGGAGCGCGGCGTCGTGGGCGCGCCGCTCCTCGGCCATGGCCGCGAGCGCGGCATCGACCCGCCCGACGAGCGCGTCGGTGGGCGCGCGCCGCTGCGGCTCCCGTGACGCCCGCTGGGTGAGCGACGCGAGCTCGACGCGGATCGCGGCCACCGCCCGCTCGTGCCGGGCGAGCTCGGCGGGGCCGCGCACGAGCAGATAGCCGCGGTGGCTGCTCTCGGCCTCGCGGACGGCGGCGTCCAGCCGCTCGAGGGCGAGCACCGCGTCGGTCGACTCGGCGGCGCGCGCGGCGTTCTCCTGACGCGACTTCGCGACCGCCAGGTACACCCCCACCGCCACGACGATGGCGAGGATGGCGGCGACGAAGCCGGTCACCGGACGAGCGGGCACGCAGCTAGGCAACCCGGCGAGCGGGCGGGCTCTTCCCTCTCATACGGGGAGGCGACGGGGTGCGTCTTCGCCCCACGTCGCCTCCTCCCAGGCGGGTCGCTCGCTAGAGCCGCTCCGGCGCGGGGTGCCCCGGCGCGGGCGCGCCGCCGGGCGGGCCCCCCGCGACGTCGGTGAAGAGGGGGCTCTCGGGGAGCGCGGCGGGGAGCGGCCGCGTCCGGGCGCGCACGCCGCGCCAGGCGAGGATGACGACCGGGAGCACGCCGCCCACGATGAAGAGCGCATCGCCGGGGAGGCGCGCCCACTCGAACCACGTCAGCGGCCGCGCGGTGAGGAACTCCAGCGCGCGCGCCTCCCAGTAGCCCACCGTGACCGAGCGGTGAAGCTGCAGGACGCCGATGGGGAAGAGCGTCGCGAACACCATCCAGCCCAGGCCGACGTTGAGCGACCAGAAGCTCACCGCCGCGAGCCGGTCCGACCAGCGCTCCGGCGGGACGAGGTAGCGGAGCCCGAACAGCGCGAGCCCCACCGCGAGCATGCCGTAGACGCCCATCATCGCCGCGTGGCCGTGGTTCGCGGTGAGGGCCGTGCCGATCTGGTAGTAGCTCACGATGGGCAGGTTGATGAGGAAGCCGAAGATCCCGGCGCCGACGAAGTTCCAGAACCCCACCGAGGCGAGGAACGCGACGGCCCAGCGATGCGGGAACCGCACGGCGCCCGCCTGCTGCTCGCGGCCCAGGGAGAGGAAGCTCCACGCCTCGAAGGTGAGGAGGGTGAGCGGGATGACCTCCGCCGCGGAGAAGAAGGCGCCGAGCGCCATGTGCTCCGCGGGCTCGCCCGAGAAGTAGACGTGGTGCATGGTCCCGACCACGCCCCCCACCGAGTAGAGGATGATCTCGAGGTAGATGAGCCGGAGCGCGATCCGCTCGGCGACCACCCCGAGCAGCACGAACAGGTAGGCGACGACGACCGTGGTGAAGAGCTCGAGGAAGTCCTCGACCCACAGGTGCACCACCCAGAAGCGCCAGTAGTCGGTGACCGTGAAGTGGCCGCGCGGGTGGGCGAGCAGCCCGACCGCATAGAACGCGGGGATCGCGAGCGCGGCGAAGAAGAACAGCCAGGGCATGTTGCCGAGGTGCTCGCGCGCGAGGCGGGGGCGCAGCGCCCGGAACAGGATCGCCACCCAGGCGAAGAGCCCGAGGATGAGCAGCACCTGCCAGAAGCGGCCGAGCTCCAGGTACTCGAAGCCCTGGTTCCCGAACCAGATGCTCCGCGTCCAGCCGTGGATCCCGGCGAGCTCGCCGATCATGCTCCCCACCACCACCACCGCCAGCGCGCCGAGCAGCGCGAAGGCGAGCGCGCGCTGCCCGGGCGGCTCGCGCCCGGCGATCATGGGCGCGAGGAAGATGCCGGCGGCGAGGTAGCTCGTCGCCACCCAGAAGATCGCGAGCTGCAGGTGCCAGCTCCGCACGACGTTGAAGGGGAGCAGCGCGGCGAGGTCCACGCCGAAGAAGTTCGAGAGCTCGGCGCGGTAGTGCTGCGTCGCCCCGCCCACCAGCGTCTGCAGGAGGAAGAGCAGCGCCATGACGAGGAAGAACCAGCCGGTCGCGCGCTGCGAGGGCGTGAGCGGCACCTCCTCGGGGCGGCGGAAGGTGAGGGTCTGCGACTCGCGCCCCTGCCAGCCGAGGAACCGCCAGCGGCCGAAGGCGGCGAAGAGGAGCCCGGTCCCCGCGAGGAGGGCGATGAGCGAGAGCACGCTCCACACCACCATCGGGCCAGTCGGGACGTTCTGGACGAGGGGCTCGGGCGGCCAGTTGTTGGTGTACGAATAGTCCTGGCCGGGGCGCCGGGCGGCGGCCGCCCAGGCGCTCCAGGCGAAGAACGCGGTGAGCAGCCGGACGTCCTCCGGCCCCGAGACGACGTCTCGCGCGAGCCCGGTCCGCGCGCTCGGCTGGGCGAAGAACGCCGCGAGCTCTTCGCGGTAGTGCTCGAAGGCGAGCGCCTGACCCTCGGTGAAGCGGAGCGTGTCGCTCGCCGGGTCGTAGCGGTTCGTCTGCAGCTCGGCCCAGGTCTTCGGGCCGCCCGCCCGCTCCGGCTCGCCGTTGCGGCGCGCCATGAAGCGGGCGGTGCGCCGGAGGTAGTCGGCGGTGAAGTCCGGCCCGAGGTAGCCGCCGTGGCCGAAGACCGAGCCGTACGACATGAGGCCCCGTCCCAGGAAGAGCTCCTGCCCCGAGAGGACGTCGTCCCGCGTGAAGACCACCCGCCCCGCCGGGCCGACGACCCGCTCCGGGATGGGCGGCGTCGCCGTGTAGGTCCGGTAGGCGAGCACCCCGAGGATGCCGAAGCCGACGAGCATGACGAGCAGCGCGGCCTGCAGCCAGCCGCGCGACACGAGGAGCTGCCTGCGCATGAACCCTCCAGCGTTCGAGCCTCGCCAAGGGTGGAGATAACGCGCGCGGAGGACAACACGACACCCTCCGTGGAGGCTTCACCGAACGTCATCGACCGACCCGTGGGTGCGGCCCGGCTCCTCGTGCGGCGGCGCTGGCCCTCGCCGGACAGGGGGGCGGGCGCCGGCGCGAGCCGGGCGGGATACTGCGCGCCCTCCTCGGCGCTCACCTCGGCCGTCCGGCCGCGACGCGCGGGACCACGGCGGCCCGCCGCGCGCGGGGGCGCGCTCCTCCCCGGCCGCGCTCGACGGTGGCCCAGGCGAGCGCGCCGCCCACGCCGCAGAGGGCCGCGGAGATCGCCATGGCGCGCTGGAAACCCTCTGTGAGCTGGCCGGAGGCGACGTCCGCCGGGGCGATGCCGGCGGCGAGGGGCAGCACCGCCACGGCGAGGAGACCGGCCGCGCGCGCGACGGCGTTGTTCACGCCCGAGGCGACGCCAGCCCGCTCCGCCTCGACGGCGGAGAGCGCCGCCGCGGTGAGCGGGGCGACCGCGAGGCCGAGCCCCACGCCGAGCGTCGCCACGCCCGGGAGGACGCCCCCGAGGTAGCTCACGCCCGGCACGGCCCGGGCGAGGAGCGCGAGACCGAGCCCCGCGACGAGCGCGCCCGACGCCATGAGCGGGCGGTTCCCGACGCGCCCCGCGAGCCGGCCCGACCACGGCGAGAGCACGAGGAGGCAGGCGGTGAGCGGGAGGAGCGCCGCGCCGGAGGCGAGCGGCGACCAGCCCAGGCTCCGCTGGAGCTGGAGCATGAGGAGGAAGGTCGCGCCGCCGAGCCCGAAGTAGAGCGCGAGCGTGGCCGCGTTCGCCCCGGTGAACTGGAGGGAGCGGAAGAGCGACAGGGGGAGCATGGCCGACGGACGGCGCTCCACGAGGACGAACGCGACGAGCGCGAGGGATCCCGCGAGCGCAGCCACCGTCACCCGTCCGCCGCCGCCCTCGCCGGTCGCCTCGATGAGCGCGTAGGTGACCGCGCCGAGCCCGAGGGCGGCGAGGACCGCGCCCGCGACGTCGAGCCGGCGCGCCACGGGCGCGCGGGACTCCGGGACGAAGCGCACCGCCGCCCAGATGCCGAGCGCGGCGATCGGGAGGTTCACGAGGAAGACGGCGCGCCAGGACACGGCCTCGGCGAGCCAGCCGCCGAGGAGCGGCCCGAACGCGGTCGTCACGCCGGAGAGGCCCGCCCAGGCCCCGATGGCGCGCCCCTGCTCCTCCGGCGCGAAGCAGCTCCGCAGCAGGGCGAGGCTCCCGGGCACGAGCAGCGCCGCGCCCACCCCCTGCACCGCCCGGAACAAGACGAGCGCGCCGGCGTTCGGGGCGACGCCGCAGAGGAGCGAGGCGACCGCGAACCAGGCGAGCCCGATGGTGAACACGCGGCGGCGCCCGTAGCGATCGCCGAGGGCGCCGCCGGGGAGGAGGAGCGCGGAGAGGGTGAGCAGGTAGCCGTCGAGCGTCCACTGCAGCGCCGAGAGGCCCGCGCCGAGCTCCCGGCCGAGGACCGGGAGGATCACGTTCACCACGGTCGAGTCGAGGAACGCGAGCCCCGAGCCGAGGATCGCCACGAGGAGCACGCCCCTCCCCGCCCGGCTGCCGTAGCGCACCGTCTCCCGCACCCCGCGAACCTTAAGGCGGCGCAGCGCCGGGGGCCGGGCTTCGGCGGGCCGCGCCGCGTCGAGTGGCCTCAAGCGCGGGAGCGCGCAGCGGACGCGCGACGTGGGGCGCTCCATGGGCCGCAGCCCCTTGGCCCGAGCGCCCGCGCCACTTCAGCCGCGCTCGTAGCGGCGCAGTGCCGGTGCCACGAGCGCGGTGACGAGCGCGGCGGCGATGCAGAGGAGGCCGCCCGAGGCGACCGAGAGGCGCGGCCCGAACGCGCGCGCGACCGCGCCCGCCTCCACCTCGCCGAGCTGCGGCCCGCCCATGAAGAAGATCATGTTGATGGAGCCCATCCGCCCGCGGAGCGCGTCCGGGGTGAGGAGCTGGCGAAGCGTCTGGCGGATGACGGTGCTCACCGTGTCGGCGGCGCCCGCCGCCGCCAGCGCAGCGAGCGAGAGCGGGAAGGAGCGCGAGGCGCCGAACACCGCGATGGCGCCGCCGTAGGCGCCGACCGCCCACAGCACCGCGCGCCCCTCGCGCCGCGGGAGCGAGCGGGTGGCGAGGAACGCGCCCGCGAGGGCCGCGCCGGCGGGCTGCGCGGCGTAGAGGACCCCGAGGCCGCGAGGGCCGACGCGGAGGAGCTGGTCCGCGAAGATGGGCATGAGCAGCATCGAGCCGCCGAAGAACGTCGCGAAGAAGTCGAGCAGCATCGTCGTGCGGATGACCGGGGCGCGGCGCAGGAAGGCGAGGCCCTCCTTCACGGCGCCGAGCCCGAGCGGAGTCGCGCGCGGCGGCGCGCGGTGGCGCATGACGAGGAGCGCGCCGATCACGGCGAGGAACGAGGCCGCGTCGAGCGCGTACAGCGTGACCACGCCGCCCCAGGCGAGGAGCACGCCCCCGAGCGCGGGGCCCACGACGTTCGCCACCTGCCAGCCCGTGAACGCGAGCGAGAGCGCGCCGGAGAGGTGCTCGGGCGGCACGAGGAGCGGCACGAGCGCCTGCCGCGCCGGGTTGTCGAAGGCGATGGCCGCCGCGCCGACCGCCACGAGGCCGTAGAGGAGGCCGGGCGTCGCGAGGCCGAGGTGGCTCGTCACCGCGAGCGTGACGGACACCGAGGCGAGCAGCGTCTGGGTGACGAGCATGAGCCGGCGGCGGTCGACCGCGTCCGCCACGACCCCGCCGCCGAGCGCGAAGGCGATGACCGGAGCGACGCGGAAGAAGCCGAGGAGCCCGAGCGCGAGCGGCGAGCGGGTGAGCACGTAGAGCTGCCAGACGATGGCGACGTGCTGCATCTGCGTGCCCGTGGTCGAGACGACCTGGCCGAAGAGGAGGTTCCTGAAGTCGCGGGAGCGGAGGGCCGCCGGGAGCGCAGGCACGCGCGGAGGAGAGCACGGGCGGGCCTGCCTGTCGATCCGGCGGCCCCTCCCTCCGGCGGCCCGCGCCGTCACTCGCCCGCGCGGGCGGCGAGCCAGGCGTTCGCGTCTGCGAGGCTCTCCTCGGAGATCGTGTGGCCGATCGGATACTCCCGGTACTCGACGCGCGTCCCGAGGAGCGGCGCGAGGAGCGCCCTCGCCTCGCGGCCGCGCTCCACGGGGATGACTGCGTCGTCCCTGCCGTGCAGCACGAGCGCCTCGAGCCGGGCGAGCGCGGGCGCGGGCGCGGCGCGGGAGAGGCTCTGCGGCAGCACGCGGCCGGAGTGAGCCACGAGGCCGCGCACGAGCTCGGGGCGCGCGAGGGCGAGCGCGTAGCTCATCACCGCGCCCTGCGAGAACCCGAACAAGAACACCCGCGCCGGATCCGCGCCGTAGGCCCCGCACAGCTCGGGGACGGCCTCCGCGAGCGCCTCGCGGCTCGCCTCGACCTCGGCCGGATCGAGCGTGGTGGGCGTCGCGCTCCGGTCGAGCACGTACCAGGCGAAGCCGGAGGGCGTCATGGCATAGGGCGCCCGCGCCGACACGACGAGGAAGCGGCGGTCGAGCCACGGCGCGAGCGCGAAGAGGTCCCGCTCGTCCGAGCCGAGCCCGTGCAGGAGGAGCAGGAGCGGCGGGTGGGAGCGGGCGGGCGCCGGCGCGCGGACGAGGTGCTCGAGCGTCACCCACAGACGCTATCCCGCTTCCGCCATCGCCGCCCGCCGGACGGCGCCGCTCGACCGGGGGCCCCGGTGGCCGCCTGTCCGACGTGCGCGCGGGCCGGCAATTCCGGCGGCGGGATGACGGCCGCCCCGCCCCGCCGTGCGCATGCTTCCGCCGGACCGAGGAGATTCCACGTGCGGCGACTCGAGACCTGGACCGCGCTGGCCATCCTGGGCGGCGCCACGGCGCTCGCCCTCTCGCGGCGCATCGGGCGCGTCCGGCTGCCCGGGAAGATCGCGTTCGTCACCGGCGGCTCGCGAGGGCTCGGCTTCCTCGTCGCGCGCGAGCTGGGGCGGCGCGGCATGCGCGTCGTCATCTGCGCCCGGGACGAGGAGGAGCTCGAGCGCGCCCGGGGCGGCCTGGCGGCCGAGGGGATCGACGTCACCGCGCTCCCCTGCGACGTCACCGACGAGGACGGGATCCAGGGGCTCGTGGCCGACGTGGAGCAGAACCTCGGCCCCATCGACGTGCTCGTGAACAACGCCGGCATCATCCAGGTCGGCCCCGTCGAGACGATGAAGACCGAGGACTACCGCCGTGCGATGGACGTGATGTTCTGGGGCGCGCTCCACGCCGCCGAGGCGGTGCTGCCCGGGATGCGGGAGCGGCGCCGCGGCACGATCGTGAACGTCACCTCCATCGGCGCCGCGGTGGGGCTCCCCCACCTCGCGCCCTACGACGCGGCCAAGTTCGCGCTGCGCGGCTGGTCGGAGGCGCTCGCGGCGGAGTCGATCCGCCACGGGGTGCGGGTCGTGACCGTCGTCCCCGGGCTCATGCGCACCGGCTCCTTCGGCCACGCGCTCGTGAAGGGGAAGCGCTACGCGGAGGCGAGCCTGTTCACGCTCGCTGCGTCGCTCCCGCTCTTGACCTCGAGCGCCGATCGCGCCGCGCGCCGGATCGTGCGGGCGATCGAGAACGACGAGCGCTTCGTCGTGGTGGGCGTGCCCGCGAAGGCGCTCCGGATCGCCCACGCGCTCTTCCCCGGCACCGTGGTCCGGACGCTGGGGGTCGTGAACCGGCTCCTCCCGCCGGCCGAGCCGGGCGCCCGCGAGGCGATCGCGCTGCCGGGTGAGCTCTTTCGCCGCGGCCTCGCGCGGTCGATCCTGACCGCGCTCGGCGATCGCGCCGCGCGCCGCTACAACGAGGAGCCGGAGCAGGCCTAGCCGCGACTCACCTGCAAAAGCGAAGGGCGACGGTGTCCCCACCGCCGCCCTTCGTCTTCGGCCGAGCCTCGAGCCGCCCTAGGGCATCGGCGCCGTCTGCCCCGCGAGGTGCAGGTTGGTGTTCCACGACAGGCCCGCGGACACGATGACCACGTCGGTCTGGAACGTGCCCGGGAAGGCGGTCGTCCCCTCCGGCGTGACCTTGTCGCGCCGGCCGTAGAAGAACGCCGCGTTCGCCGCCAGCCCGCGGTTGCCGAACGCCCAGGTGAGGCCGGTCGAGGCGCCCGTCGTGTTCGAGTCGGGGAGCGTCGGCGAGTAGGTGGTCTTGCGGAGGCCCGACTGATCGCGCATGAGCCCGAGCCGGAGGGCGAGCGTGGGGCTCACCTCCCACTCCACGCCGCCGCGGATGACGTTGCCGTTGCGGTAGTCGCGGGGCACGGAGAGGGTGAGCCCCTTGTCGCCCACGAAGGTGTCGTCGCGGTACACGACCCAGCGCGACCAGGACCACTGCAGCGTGACGAGGAGCGGCTTCGCCACGCGGTAGCCCACGCCGAGGTTGAGGAGGTTCGGGATCGTGACGTCGTGCGTGACGCCCTGGTCCTGCGTCTCCGGGCCCTCGAGGGCCGGCGGCACCTCGAAGTTGCCGTCGCCCTTCAGCGTCGCGTGCGCCTTGTGCTTGTAGTCCACGCCGATGGTGAGCGGGACGGACAGCAGAGGCTGGATCTCGGCGGAGACGTCGTAGGTGAGCGCGCCGCCCTTGGTGTCGAGCTCGCCGTAGGCGTCCGGGAAGGGCTGGATGCCCTGCTTCAGGTACTCGAACCCGTAGTACCAGACGAGCCCGCCGCCGACCCGCACCTGCGGGATGACCTCGTAGCCCGCGGTGAGGTAGGTGCCGAAGAAGCGCCGCTGCACCTCGATGATGCGCGCGCGCCCCTGCCAGTCGTCCTTCCAGAACTGGTTGCCACCGAACGGGCTCCCGAAGCCCACGCCGACGCCGAGGCCGCGGCCGGCGAGCTTCGTGCCGAAGCCCGCGTAGACGTTGACGGGCGTGACCGGCTCGAAGCGCGTCGTGGAGCTGCCGGTGAGGCTCGTGCTCCCCGAAGGCGCGGTCCAGTCGGTCCAGATGTCGAGGAAGGAGCCCGCCACCGAGACGGCGGGCCCGTCGAGCTTGGAGAGCGCGGCGGGGTTGATGAACGCGGCGCCGGCGTCGACCTGGGCGCCGACGGCCGACGAGGAGAGCGCGAGGTCGCGCGGGTTGACGTTGATGACCTCGTAGCCGCTCGCGAGCGCGAGCGACGGGACGAGGAGGAGGGCCGTCAGGATCGTCTTGCGCATGGGTGGCGTCTCCTCGTCAGTCGAGCGTCACGGCCGCAGGGGGAAGGGTGCCGTCGGAGAGGAACCGGGCCGCGTCCTCGCGCACCGGGCCGCCGATGGACGTGCCGCCGAAGAGCGGCGCGAAGGTGTCGAGGATGACCCCGTGGTCGACGCAGCCGCCCGCGGCGGAGCGGCTGTCGTAGAGGGTCGTGTCGATGGTTCCGAGGTCGAGGAGCAGGTCCCCGTAGGCGAGCGGGACGCCGCCGACGACCGTGGTCCGGTTCGGCACCACCGGGTCGCACTTCGAGAGCTGGCCGAAGGCGGCCGTGGTCGAGGAGGCGAGCGGCCCGAGCGCGGCGAGCGGGCTCGGGAGCTTCGTCTCGACGTGCTGGGCGTAGTTGATCGGGTCGGCCGGGTCGAGGATCCACTTCGCCAGGATGAGCGTCTGGACGTAGCGGGCCGCCACCGCCGGATCGGTCGCGATCTTCGAGCGGTCGATGCCGAGGGAGAGGAAGAGCTGATCGACCGCCGACTTGAACGCCGGGGCGTTCGTGAAGATGTCGGTCAGCGTGCCGCCCGGCGAGGAGAGCACCGCGCGCGAGATGCGCGGGTTCGTGGCGGCGATCTCCGTGCCGTTGATCCCGCCGAGCGAGAGCCCCTCGAGGTAGACGCGCGTCGGGTCGATCCCGACGCCGTGGCCCGCGAGCGCGGCCGCGAGCGCGTTCACCTGCGGCTGCGGGAAGCCGCTTCCGGGCGGTGGCCGGGCGGCGGCGAGGATGAGGGCGGCGTGGTCGAAGAGGTCCTGCCGGATGCCGTCCCGGATGCGGAAGAAGTTGCCCGAGATGAAGTAGTTCCCGGAGGCCTCGGTGGTGAAGTCGTTGCCGAGACGCAGGTGCCCCGTCGTGCAGGTGCCCGGCGCGACCGCGTCACCCTGGCCGGCGCGCGCGGCGTCGGGCGTGCACACGCCGTCGGCGGTGCCGTCGGTCGTGCAGTCGGAGTTCTGCGAGCAGAAGGCGCGATCGCCGTGGTAGGGCGCGTCCGTGGCGATGACCACGAAGCCCTTCGCGGCGAGGGACTCGGCGACGCCCAGCATCTGCAGCCGCCCGCCGTTCAGCCCGTGGTGCCACACGACGAGGGGCGCGACGCAGGGCGGCGCGCCGCACTTCGGCACGGCCACCGTCGCCGAGAGCTGGACGGGCGTCCACGCGCTCGGGTCGGGGTTGAGCGCGCCGTTCGCCGGGTCGATGGCGTCGAGGCTCACGAAGCGGGCGTCGAGGAACGCGGCCACGCTCGGGAACAGCGCCGCCTGCTGCGCGGCCGTGATGCCGAAGCTCGCGAGGTCGAGGGGCGCCGCCGCCACCGTGGTGAACGCGGCGTTGTCCGCCATGTTGCCGTCGCCGTTCGGATCGTACGGCGCCGCGGAGAGCTTGACGCTCACGTCGGTCACGGTCTGGGTGGTGACCGTGTAGGCGAGGACGACGTGGTCGCGGGTGAGCGAGGCGTCGCCGGAGAGCGCGCCGAGGTTGTCGAGCAGCGGCGCGAGCCCGGTCCGGAGCGCCTGTAGGCCGCCCGCGTCAGCGTCGCTCACGCCGGGGATCTGCGACTTGCCGTCCACGACGAGGGGGTTCTGGAACCCGAACACGATCTCGGCGAGCGTGCTGCGCACGAGGGCCGCGTCCTGCGTGTCCTTGACGCGATCGGTGACGATGACGGCATAGCGGGTCTTCTGCTTGAGCGGCGGGACGTAGACGATCCCGGCGGGCGTCGGCGTGGGGACCGGAATTCCGGGCTGGAGCCCGAGCGCGGTCGTGACGCTCGTCCCCTGCACGTCGCGGTTCAGCGCGGGCGGCTGCGTGAGGTACTCCGCCGTGCCGGGCGCCCCGGCGCCGAGCGCGGCGGCGACGTCGCGCAGCCGGCGGGGGGTCCCGCCGGCGGGCAGCTCGAAGACGAGGACGCTGTTCGCGTTCACGGTCGCGGCCTTCACCGGCGCCGTCAGCGGAACGAGCATCATGCCCGTCGTCGAGAAGCCGTCGAGGGTGGCGAGGCCGGCCGCCGCGGGCCCGAAGGCGGGGTTGTTGCGCACCTTGCCGGAGGCGGGGTCGAGGAGGAAGTCGGACGGGAAGGGGATCTGGCCCGAGCCGCTGTCGGTCAGCGGGCTCGCCGTCGAGGGCTGCGTCCCGAAGGTCTGGACGCTCGCGATCTCCTGGTGGGGGAAGACCGTGTCCACCGCGGCGAACGCGGAGAGCTGGCCCGGCACGGTCGAGGCCTGCCAGAGGACGGTGAGGCCGGAGGGCGTCTGCGTCTCGACGGGCTTCCACCCCACGGAGCCCGCGTAGAGCGCCTGGAGCGAGCTGAGCTGCTGCACCTGCGCCGGCGTGATCCCGGGCGGCTGGTTCTCGTGGCTCATGAGATCGACGCCCTGCGCGACGAGGGCGATGGGCCTTTCGGCCGCCACGGCGCGGCCGTCGGTCGTCTTCACGCCGTGCTCACCGCCGCGCAGCGCGGCGACGTAGCGCCCCGGCGCCCAGCGGCGGCTGCCGGCGGCGTCCGCGACCTTGCGGAGGGCGAGCACGCCGTTCGCGTACCCGCCCACCTCGACGGGGATCCGCTCGGCGGCGCCGGCGGTGATCTTCAGCACCGCGACGGTGCTCTCGTTCACCGTCTTGAGGTCCAGGCTCGGGGGGGTCGCGGAGCGCGAGTAGGTCCCGTCGTCGACGTTCCGGGTGGAGGTGTGGAACGGGACGGTGATCGCGACCTCCTGGTCGCTCGGGAAGCCGCCTTTCACCACGAACGACTGGAGCAGCTCCTTCTGGAGCCCTGCCGGCAGCGTGGGGGCGCTCTGGAGGGCGAGGTCGTTGGGAAGCGGGATGGCGGGGGGAGAGAAGGACGCGAAGACCAGCACGTCGGGCGGTCCGTTCTGCTCGACCGACTGCGTGCAGGCGGCCGCCAGAACCGCGGCGGCCAGAATCGTGGCGCGGCGATGGAACATCGATGTCTCCTCGTGACGCGGACGGGGAGTAGAGAAAGCTACGGGGACAAATGGACCGATTTGCGCGTCAGCCTACGTGAAGTCAAGAAAGAGCGCCCGGCGCGCCGCGTCATCCTCTGCGCGAACGCGAGGCGGCGCGCGCACGGGAGCTCTCGGCCCTCGGTCGCGAGGAAAGACCTGAGCGCGAGCGGCTCCGACGCTCACGTGATCGAGTGGCGCGCGCCCTTCGACAGGACGCGCGCCACCCAAGAGGAGCGGTCAGAATGAGTAACGCGCCTGCGCGCTCGCAATCCAGACGTTGGCGTCGTACGAGCCGACGAGAGCGCCGCGCGGCGAGGGCTGGAAGCCCGTCGGCGGGTTCGGGTCGACGTTCGGGAGGTTGCTGCTCGCCTCCTTGATGAACAGGTACGCGCCGCCGACGTCGATGGCCGCCTGCCTCGAGAACGCCCACTGGAGGCCGGCCGCCGCCCACCAGCGATCCTCGTCGGGCAGACGCGGCGTGCGGAACTCGTCCTGGACCGGCGTCTTGTCGAAGGCGGTGCCGAGCCGGACCTTCAGCATCTGGGTCGCCTGGTAGTTCGCGCCGAGCCCGACGCGCCAGCTGTCGTCGAACTCGAGGGGCGTGCTCGAGAGCGGCGCGCCGCTCTTTCTGTAGATGGAGAGGTCCGTGATCGAGGACCAGCCCGTCCAGGTGAAGTCGGCGAGCAGCTCGAGCGCGGGGAGGACCTTCTGCGCGACCGCCACCGAGACCGTGTCCGGCATCTCGATGGTCGTCTTGACGGGGCCGTTCGGCAGCCCGGTGGCGAGCAGCGCCGGCCGGTTGCTGAAGGAGACGTCTCCCTTCACGTGGTGCTTCATCGTCGAGCGGTACGAGACCCCGACGCGCGTCTGCGTCGGCAGCTCCAGCATCGCGCCGGCGTTCCAGCCCCAGGTCCAGGTGTCGCCCGAGACCTTGGCGACGCCCTCGCAGCCGCCCGCGGCGGTGCCGCAGCCGGAGGCCGCGACCGCGGCGAGCGCCGCGGCGCCGCCGGCCGCGAAGGCGGCGGCGCTGTAGTTCACGGCGTTCGTCAGCTCGGCGTCGAGCCGCTGGTAGTTCGCGCCGGCGCCGACCGACAGCCACGGCGCGATCTTCCACGCCACCGTGGGGTTGAGGTTGATGGTCTCGACCGAGGACTTGAGGGCGTGGAAGCGGCCCACCCACCCCGAGTCCCAGTTTGTCTCGAGGCCGAACGGGACGCTCACGCCGAGGCCCGTCCAGATGAGGCCGGGGACGGTCTCGAACGAGACGTAGCCGCTCGGGACGAGCGACAGGGAGCCGCCGTCGCCGCCGTTGCCGCCCAGCGAAGGCTGCAGCGGCGTGGCCCGCGTGCTCCCGCTGTCCGTGAAGTCGGGAGAAGGGCGGACGAAGTCCAGCGCCGCCACGAGCTGCAGGCCCGGCACCCGGGTCAGGCCGGCGGGGTTGAAGAAGATGGTGCTCGCGTCCTCCGCCGCCGCGGCCTGGCCGGCGTAGGCGTTCCCGAGCCCGCTCCCGTTCTGCTCCACCAGCTGGAAGCCGGAGGCGCGGGCGCCGCTCGGCGGAGCAGAGAGCGCGAGCGCGACCGCGGCGATGAGGGAGGTGCGTCGCAGGTGGGTCTTCGTCACGGGATCCCCTCCTTGTTCGACACCCGTCTTCGGGCGCGTCGCGCACGATGACGGGAGCGAGACCGAGTCTTTTCGTCGAGCACGCCGGCTCGACGCGAGCTGACACCGCGCGTCACTCTAGCGGTCCGGTGACGTGGGTACCGAGACCACGCGTGGATCACCCCGAAGGACCGCAGCCCGAACTTCACTCCCCACTCGACGCGCTGCGTGATTCCCGGGTCGAGCCCGGGAGGGTTGTGAGTCCCACTCGGGACTCGCTAGCATCGATCCTTTCCCCTGCCCCGCGGAGAAGGACCCATGACGCGCCCCGCCCCGCTGCTCGCCGCCGCCCTGCTCCTCGCCTCACCGCTCGCCGCCCGCCCCGACGAGCCGCAGAAGCTCACCCTCGACACCTCGGGCTGGCTCCTCCTCAACACCTACGCGAGCTCCGGCCCGCTGAACGCGAACGACCTGCCTCGCTTCGCGCGGGGCGGTCCGGACGGCGAGGCGGCGCTCGGCATGGGGGTGCGCCAGAGCCGGCTGCGCCTCAACGTCGGCATCCCCTCCGACGGGCTCCTCGCGAACGCGAAGCTGAAGGCGCTCGTGGAGCTCGACTTCATGGGAGGAAACACCGTCGGGTCCGACGACCCGTCGCTGCCGCTCGTGCGGCTCAGGCACGCGTGGGTCTCCGCCGCCTGGCCCGAGCTCGCGAACCTCACCGTGCTCGCCGGCCAGACCTGGGGGATCGTGGGCGGGCCGTACTTCGCGCAGAGCCTCTCACACCTCGCCACGCCGCGCTTCGCGGGCGCGGGCTTCCTCTACCGCCGCGCGCCGCAGGTGCGCGTCTCCGGCGATCTGGGGCGGACGCTCGGCGTCGTCTACCAGCTGGGCGCGCTCGCGCCGCTCGACCGGGCCGGCGTCACCGCCGACGCGGCGAACGGCGCGCCGGGGCCGGCGGGGGAGCGCTCGGGGACGCCGAACGTGGAGGCGCGCGTCGCGGGCGTGTACCGGCGCGGCGGCAAGGCGACGGCGGAGCTGGGGGTGTCTGGCCACGCCGGGCGCGAGAAGTACTCCTTCGCGGCCACCGCCGACCGGGCCGCGAAGGACGTCACCGCCGAGAGCCGCGCGCTCGCGCTCGACCTGAAGCTCGACCTCCCCTACGTGCAGCTCGTGGGCGGCGCGTTCGCGGGCGAGAACCTCGACATCCTCTACGCCGTGAACGCGAAGGGCGTCGTCGCGGACGTCGCGCTGGCGCGCGTGTCGAACGTCGAGACCCGCGGGCTGTGGGCGCAGGCGGCCGTGACGCCCGTGCCCGGGTACACCCTCCTCCTCGGCGCCGGGCGGGAGGACCCGCGCGACGCGACCCTCCCGGCCGCGAGCGCGACCTCGAGCCCGATCCGCCGGAACAGCCAGCTCTCCGCCGGCGCGCTCGTGAACCTCACCTCGCGCTGGCGCCTCGGCCTCGAGGCGACGCGGTACGTGACGGACACCGCCACGGTGACCGGCGCGGACACGTACACGGCGAACCAGCTCGAGCTCTCGACCTTGCTGGCGCTGTAGCCGGAGCGTCCCCTCGCGCTGCGGCAGAGCGGCCGCCGCGCGAGGGCCGCGCTCTATCGATTCGCGAACAGGCGAGCGAAGCGAGCCCGCCGGGTCGACGCCGCGGAAGCGGCGGAGCCGCTCGCGGCGGCGCACGGGACCCGGCGAGCAGGGGTGGGCCCCGACGAGCTCTGCTCGGCGGGCGGGGGCGCAGCCCCCGTTACAAATCGCTGAACGACAGCGCGATTCGCGTCACCGAAGGTATCGCGAATCGAGCTGTCGTTCAGCGCCGCCGGTGATCGAGCACCCGCCGCGCCTTGCCGGCGGAGCGCTCGAGCGTGTTCGGCGCGACGAGCTCGACCGCCATGCGCACGCCGGTCACGGCGTGGATCTCGCGGTCGATCCGGTCGTGCAGCTCCTGGAGCTGCCGCATCTCGTCGCGGAAGTCCGAGGGGCGCATCTCCACCTTCACGACCGCCTCGTCGAGCGAGCCCGGGCGCGAGACCTCGATGAGGTAGTGCGGCGCCGTCCCCTCGACGCGGAGCAGCGCCTCCTCGATCTGCGAGGGGAAGACGTTCACCCCGCGGATGATGAGCATGTCGTCGGAGCGGCCCACCACCCGGCTCATCCGCACGCCGGTGCGGCCGCAGGGGCAGGGCGAGCGGTCCAGCGCGGCGAGGTCGCGCGTCCGGTAGCGCAGGACCGGCATCGCCTCCTTGGTGAGCGTGGTGAAGACGAGCTCACCCACCTGGCCGTCCGGCACGTGGGCCAGGGTGTCGGGGTCGACGCACTCGACGAGGAAGTGGTCCTCCTGCACGTGCATGCCCGTGCGGTAGGGGCACTCGCCGGAGACGCCCGGGCCGATGACCTCGGAGAGCCCGTAGTTGTTGAAGGCGCGGATCCCGAGCGCGCTCTCGATGGCCGCGCGCATCTCCTCGGTCCACGGCTCGCCGCCGAAGTGCCCGAGCCTGAGCGGCAGGTCGCCCGGGCGGAAGCCCTCCGCGGCCGCCACCTCCGCGATGTGCAGCGCGTACGACGGCGTGCAGACGAGCACCTCGGCGCCGAGGTCGCGGATGAGCATCACCTGACGCGGGGTGTTTCCACCGGCGGCGGGCACCACCGCCGCGCCCACCCGCTCGATGCCGTAGTGCAGGCCGAAGCCGCCCGTGAACAGGCCGTAGCCGAAGGCCACGTGGACGAGGTGGTCCGGGCGCAGCCCGCCCGCGACGAGGAAGCGCGCGACGAGGCCGGACCAGGTGTCGAGGTCGCGCCGGGTGTAGGCGACGAAGGTGGGCTTGCCGGTCGTCCCGGAGGAGCCGTGCACGCGGGCGAGCTCGCCCCTCGGCACCGCCAGCAGGCCGAGCGGGTAGGTCTCGCGGAGGTCGTCCTTCGTGGTGAAGGGCAGCCGGCGGACGTCGTCCACGGCGCGGATCGCCTCGGGCGTCGCGCCGGCGCGGCCGAGCGCGTCGCGGTAGAACGGGACGGCGCTCGCGCGGCGGACCGTCTCGGCGAGGCGTCGCGCCTGCAGCGCGCGCCGCTCCGGGATGGGGAGCGTCTCGGCGGGGTCGAAGATCGGGCTCTCGAGCACGGGGATCGTCACGGCGTCCCCTACGAGCGCGCGAACAGCTCGGCGGGGCCGACGAGCTTCACGCCCGCCGCCTCGAGCAGCTTCTCGGCGCGGTCGGGGTCCTCGAGCCGGAAGAGCAGCGTGGCGTGGCGGCCGCGCTCGCGCGAAGCGGAGGGGTACATGTACTCGACGCCGACGCCGGCCTGCTCGAAGGCCTCGAGCACCGCGGCGAGCCCGCCCGGGCGGTCCGGCACGTCGACGGCGAGCACCTCCGTCACGTTCACCACCACCCCGGCGGCCTCGAGCACCGACTTCGCGCGCTCCCACTCCTTCACGACGAGGCGCAGGATGCCGAACTGCGCCGTGTCGGCGAGCGACATGGTGACGATGTCGATGCCGGCATCGCCGAGCGCCTTGCAGGGGAAGCGGAGCTGGCCGGGGCGGTTCTCGAGGAACACGGAGAGCTGACGGATCTTCACGGGACCCCCTCCTACATGTTGCGCCGGTCGAGGACGCGCTTCGCCTTGCCCTCGCTGCGGGCGAGCGTGCGCGGCGCGACGAGCGTCACCTTCACGCGGATGCCGACGACGTGGTCGATGGCGGCCTCGAGCCTGCGCCGGAGCGCCTCGAGCGCGCCGATGACGTCGGAGAACACCTCCGGCGTCACCTCCACCTGCACCTCCATCTCGTCGAGGCCCTGCACGCGGGCGAGGACGATCTGGTAGTGCGGCAGGGTCCCCTCGACGGCGAGGAGCGCCGCCTCCACCTGCGAGGGGAACACGTTCACCCCGCGGATGATGAGCATGTCGTCCGAGCGGCGGCCGATGCGGCGGATGCGGCGCAGGGTGCGGCCGCAGGCGCACGGCTCGGGGACGATCGAGGTGATGTCGCGCGTGCGGTAGCGGATCATCGGCATCGCCTCCTTCGAGAGCGTGGTGAGGACGAGCTCGCCCTCCGCGCCGTCGGGGAGGACCTCGCCCGTCTCCGGGTCGATGATCTCGGGGTAGAAGTGGTCCTCGAAGAGGTGCAGGCCGTCGCGCCGCTCGCACTCGATGCCGACGCCCGGGCCGATGATCTCCGAGAGGCCGTACACGTCGTGGGCGCGGATGCCGGCGGCCGCCTCGATGTGACGGCGCATCTCCTCCGTCCAGGGCTCGGCGCCGAAGACGCCCACCTTGAGCCGCTCGAAGGAGATGCCCGCCTCGCGCGCCCGCTCGACGAGGTGGATCATGTACGAGGGCGTGCAGCAGATGGCGGTCGCGCCGAAGTCCTGCAGCACCATGAGCTGGCGCTCGGTGTTGCCGCCGGAGATGGGGATCACCGTCGCGCCGAGCGCCTCGGCGCCGTAGTGGGCGCCGAGGCCGCCGGTGAACAGGCCGTAGCCGTAGGCGTTCTGGATCACGTCGCCGCGGTGCAGCCCGCAGGCGGCGAAGGTGCGCACCATCACGCTCGTCCACACCCGCAGATCCGCCTCGGTGTAGGCGACGACGATGGGCTTGCCGGTCGTGCCCGAGGAGGCGTGGAGCCTCACGATCTGCTCCATCGGGCTCGCGAACAGGCCGAACGGATAGGTGTCGCGCAGGTCGGTCTTCACCGTGAAGGGGAGCCGACCGAGGTCCTCGAGCGAGCGCACGTCGGCGGGCGTGACGCCCCGCTCCTCCATGCGCCGCCGGAAGAGCTCGACGCGCGCGTGGGCGCGCTCGACGACCGATCGGAGCCTTCCGAGCTGGAGCCGCGCGAGCTCGCGCCGCGGCAGGAAGTCGGGGGCGCTCGCGGGGTGGAAGCCCCCGGGCGCGTCGTTCCACTGGCTGCTCACCTGGAGCCGCTCCTTTCGTTCGTCCCCGTCCCCGCCGCCCGCCGTGTGTGGGTGTCCTAGGTCCGGAGCGCCGCCGCGCGGCCGATCCGGAACGCCTTCTCGTTCACCTCGTGCAGCCGCTCCGGCAGCGCCGCGCGGATCGCCGCGAGCCAGTGCTCCTCGGGTAGGTCGAGGAGGCGGGCGAGCGCGCCGAGCAGGGCGACGTTGAGGCTCTTGCGGTTCGGCAGCGTCGCCTCGTCGACGAGGTCGGGCGGGATGAGCACGCCGCGCGGCCCGAGCAGCGGGCGGGTGACGGCGATCTCCGAGGCGGAGAGGACGACGAGGTAGTCCGCCTCCCCGCCCGGCACCATGGGCGAGAGCACCTCGCGCCCGAAGCGGACGTCGGAGGTGACCGAGCCGCCCCGCTGGCTCATCCCGTGGACCTCGGCCTTCTTCACGTCGCGCCCGGCGCGGAAGGCGGCGTCGGCGAGGATGTCCGAGGCCTTGATGACGCCCTGGCCGCCGAGGCCCGCGAACACCACGTTCACCACGTCCACGCGGTCAGACATTCTCGATCTCCGGGCAGGCCGCGCAGCCCGCGGCGGCCGCGGCCTTCTCGTACTTGCGGATGTCGGCGGCGGCGAGGATGCACGGGCGGCGCGCGACGACCACCGAGAGCTCGCGGCGCGCCAGCCGGTCGACGAGGAGCTTCTCGAACCCGGCCGGCTCGGCGATGGGATCGACCACGTCCACGTTCCGCACGCCGAGCGCCCTTGCGAGCCCCTCGATCGAGAGCTTGCCGGTGGGGGCGTGGTCGAGCGTGCGGCCGGTGCCGGGGTGCTCCTGCTGGCCGGTCATGGCGGTGGTGCCGTTGTCGAGCACGACGAGCACGTGGCCGGTGGGCGGCGGGTTGTAGACCATCTCGACGAGCCCGTTCAGGCCGGTGTGGACGAAGGTCGAGTCGCCGATGATCGACACCACCTTGCGCGCGTCCTCCTCGGGCAGGACGTGGCGGAGCCCGAGCCCCACCCCGAGGGACGCGCCCATCGCCACGCAGGTGTCCATCCCCTCGTACGGCGGGAGCACGCCGAGCGTGTAGCAGCCGATGTCGCCCGCCACGATGCAGCCGAGCTTCTTCAGGGTCGAGTAGACGGGGTGGTAGGGGCAGGCCTCGCAGAGCTGCGGGGGCTTGCCCTTCGGCGGCTCCGGCTCGGGCGTGAGGTCGCGCGCGAGGATGCGGCGCACGCGCGGGACGTCGAGCTCCCCGAACCGGAACGCGGGCGCCTTGGCCTCGACCGCGATGCCCGCCGCGCGCACCGCGTCGGCGATGACAGGGTCGCCCTCCTCGAGGACGACGCAGCGCTCGACCGAGGCGGCGAAGGCGCGGATCTTCTCGAGCGGGAGCGGGTGGACGAGCTTCAGCTCGAGCAGGCTCGCCCCCGGCGCCGCCTCGCGGGCGTGCCGCGCGGTGACGCCGTTCGCGACGATGCCGAGCTTGCCGTCCCCCTCGCGCCACACCGCGAGCGGCGAGGTCTCGCCGAAGGCCTGCAGGCTGTCGAGCTTCGTGCGCAGCCGGCGGTGGGCCGGGCGGGCGTAGGCGGGGATCATCACGCGGGCGGCGACGTCCCGGCGGAAACGCGGGACCGGCGCGGGCGCGCTCGCGGCGCGGCGGGTGACGATCGACTTCGAGTGGCACACCCGGGTGGTCATCCGCAGGATCACCGGGAGCTGCCAGCGCTCCGAGAGCTCGAGCGCGGCGAGGGCGAGGTCGTAGGCCTCCTGCGAGTCGGCCGGCTCGAGCATGGGCAGCCCGGCGGCGACCGCGTAGCGGCGGCTGTCCTGCTCGTTCTGCGAGGAGGCCATGCCCGGATCGTCGGCGGCCACCACGACGAGCGCGCCCGTGACCCCGGTGTAGGCGGAGGTGAAGAGCGGGTCGGCGGCGACGTTCAGGCCCACGTGCTTCATGGTGACGATCGCGCGCGCGCCGGCGAAGGCGGCGCCGAGCCCGACCTCGAGCGCCACCTTCTCGTTGGGCGCCCACTGGGCCTTGCCGCCGAGGGTCGAGAACGCCTCGAGGATCTCGGTGGAGGGGGTCCCGGGGTAGCCGGTGCCGAGGTGCACCCCCCCGTCCGCCGCGGCCGCCGCGACCGCCTCGTCGCCGGAAAGAAGCCGTCGTTCCATGAGAAGCGCGTCTCCTCCTCGCGCGCGCCTCATCACGGGACGTGCAGGGCGCGGCAGGCCGGTGTAAAAGCCGGCCGGCCGGTGGCGAGATTGGGCAAAGGGACGGCATAGTACCGCGAGGGCTGCGATGATTCCCATCCCCACGCTCGAGCGGCTCGTCGCCGCCGCCCGCGCCAGAGGTCCACTTCGCGTGGCCGTGGCGGCGGCGGAGAACGAGACCGCGCTCGCGGCGGCGGCGCTCGCGCGGCGCCAGAAGATCGCGGAGATCGTGCTCGTCGGCTCGCCGGCCGGGATCCGGGCGCGGCTCGCGGCCGCCGGCGAGGATCCCGGCGATTACCGCATCGAGCCGGCCGAGACCGACGCCGACGCGGCGCGGCGCGCGGTGGCGATGGTGCGCGGCGGGGAGGCGGCCGTGCTCATGAAGGGCCGGCTGCCGACGGCCGAGCTTTTGCGCGCCATCCTGGACCGCGCCGACGGGCTCCGCGCCGGGCGGCTCCTCTCCGACGTGCTCGTCGCCGATCACCCGCTCTCCGAGCGGCCGCGGCTCCTCGGCGTCACCGACGGCGGGGTGAACGTCGCGCCGGGCCTCGCGCAGAAGAAGGAGATCGTGGAGAACGCGGTCCGGCTCTTCCAGGCGCTCGGCTACGAGCGGCCCAAGGTGGCCTGCCTGTGCGCGGTCGAGACCGTGAACGAGGCGATGGCGGCGACGAAGGACGCCCAGGCGCTCGCCGAGGCGAACGCGCGCGGCGAGCTCGCGGGCTGCGTCGTCTCCGGCCCGCTCGCCCTCGACAACGCGCTCAGCCCCGAGGCGGCGCGCGCGAAGGGCATCGACCACCCGGTGGCCGGTCACGCCGACCTCCTGCTCGTGCCCTCCATCGAGACCGGGAACGCCCTCGGCAAGGCCTTCACCTACCTCGCCCGCCGCCACGTCGGGCACGTCATCGTCGGCGCGCGCGCGCCGGTGCTCATCCCGTCCCGCGTGGAGCGGGCGGAGGACAAGATCTACTCGATCGCGCTCGGCGTGCTCTCGGCGGCCTCCCTCGCCGCGGCGGGCGGCGGCGCGCCTTCGCCCGGGGACGGACGGCCATGACGACCGACACGGCGGGCGCGGAGCCGCTCGTCCTCGCGGTGAACCCGGGCGCGGGCTCGACGAAGCTCGCGCTCTACCGCGGCGACGCGCTGGTGCGCGAGGAGAAGCTCACCCACCCGGCGCTCATGGAGCGCCCCGCCGCGCGCGTCCTCGACGAGCTGCCGGTGCGCCTCGACGCGGCCCGGGCGCTCCTCGGCGACGCCGGCGTCGGCCGCGGCGCGCTCGCCGCCGTCGCGGGCCGCGGCGGGCTCCTGCCGCCGCTCCGCTCCGGCACCTACCTCGTCGACGCCGCCATGCTCGAGGACCTCGAGCGCGCCGAGCGCGGGGAGCACGCCTCGAACCTCGGCGCGCCCATGGCGAGCGCGCTCGCCGAGGACCACGGCTGCCCGGCCTTCATCGTCGACCCGGTCTCGGTGGACGAGCTCGATCCGGTCGCCCGCGTCTCCGGCCTGTGCGGCGTCGAGCGCCGGAGCTTCTCGCACGCGCTCAACATGCGGGCGGTGGCGCGGCGCTACGCGGCGCAGGCCGGCCGCGCGCTCGAGGACCTGCGGCTCGTGGTGGTCCACATGGGCACGGGCGTCTCGCTCTCCGCGCAGCGCGAGGGGCGGATGGTGGACGTCGTGAACCCCCAGGACGAGGGGCCGTTCTCCGGCGACCGCGCCGGCGGCGTGCCGTCGATGGCGCTCGTGGACCTCTGCTTCGCCCCGGGCGCGGACGAGCGCGCGCTGAAGCGGCGGCTCTTCGGCGACGGCGGCCTGTACTCGTACCTCGGCACGCGCGACGCGCGACAGGCGATCCGGCGCTGCGAGGCCGGGGACTCGCAGGCGTGCGTCGTGGTGGACGCGATGTGCTACCAGATCGCGAAGGCCGTCGGCGCGCTCGCCGCCGCCCTGGAGGGCGCGGTCGACGCGGTGCTCCTCACCGGCGGGATGGCCCACCTCCCGCACGTCGTCGAGGGCGTGCGCCGCCGCGTCGGCTGGATCGCCCCCACCCACGTGTTCCCCGGCGAGGACGAGCTGCGCGCGCTCGCGGAGGGCGCGCTGCGCGTCGTGCGCGGCGCCGAGCGGGTCCGGCGCTACGGGCAGGAGCGCTGAGCCGCGCGGTGCGTCACCGGTAGACGAGCACGCCCGCCTGCACGTCGCGGTCCTCGGGCGCGGCGCGCGCCTCGAGGGCGAGCGACAGCGCGCGCGTGAGGTGCAGCCGGAGCGTGCCGGACAGGGCCCAGGTCTGCTCGGGGGTGGCGAAGGGCAGGTAGCGCCAGCGCGCCTCGGCGAGCAGCACCACCCGCTCGCCGCCGCGGATCCGCACGAGCGCGGAGGGGCCGAGCCCGAGCCGCACGCCGGCGCCGCGGATGCCGTCGAGTCGCGGCGAGCCGAGGAGCTCGGTGTCGCCGAGGGCGAGGAGGTCCACCGCGCGGGCCAGGTTCGCGGCGCCCAGGCCGCCGCCGAGCTCGAGGGCGCCGGCGAGGCAGCCCGCGCAGCCGCCGTCGCGCACGGTCGTCGCGCCCACCCGCATCCGCCACGAGGGGCGCTGGTCCCAGCGCGACAGCGGGTTCAGCGAGACCACCCGGACGAGCGACGCGTCGTCGAGCTCGAGCCGCTGGTGCTCCGGGTAGTAGCGCAGCCTCGCGGGCAGGAACTCGATCTGCGCGGTGGGCGGGTAGCCCTGGAGCGGGTCGGCGAGATCGTGGAGGGCGAGCCGCGTCTCGAGCGCGGCGTAGCCGCCGTGCGCGTCCGCGGCGCCGCCCCCGAGCCCGACGCGGAACGAGCCGTGGCCCTGGTCCGGACGGCGGGCCTCGGGCGCGGGCACCTCGAGCGGCGCGCTCGCCACCGGGATCTCCGCGCGGCGCTCGAGGAGCGCCTGGCGGAGCGTCGCGGCGGCGGGATCCTCGCCCATGACGAGCTTTCGCCCGTGCTTCAGGTCGAGGAGGTCCTGGGCCGCGTCGAGCACCGCCACGCGCCGCGCCGGCGCGAGCGCCTCCGGGAAGGGCGCCGCCGGGCTCCTCGCGAGCACGACCGCGGTGCGGAGCTCGAGGCCGGAGAGGTCGCGCGCGCGCGCCTCGAACTGCGTGCGGATCGAGGGGCGGTAGTGGACGGCGCGGACGAGGCCGGGGTTCGCGTAGAGCGCCTTCAGCGTGTCGGAGGGGAGGACGACGGCGCGGCCGACGTGCGAGAGGAGGTCGAGCCGCGGCGCGGCCGCCTCCAGCGCGCCGAGCACGTGGTAGCTGCAGTTCTCGTCGAGGTACCAGTAGGCGAACCAGGTCCCGCCGAGCTCCCAGAGGTGCCGCGCGAGGAGCTGCGTCTCCTCGGGCGCGAGGGCGAGGTCGTACTCCCACAGGTCGCGCGACTCGAAGTCTCCGTACTGCCGGACCTTGTAGTAGTACGCGTAGTGCTTGAACTCGCCCTTGAAGAGGCCGAACAGCCCCTTCGCCGCGTAGAGGATGGCGTTCGAGGTGTCGACCGTGGCGGCGTAGTCGACGCCGTAGTCGAGGAGCTCGAAGTGCTTCCCCTCGCGGGCGCCCTCCGCCTTGTCGAGGCGGAGCAGCGTGTGGCCGAAGGAGGAGGAGGGGTTGTTGAGGTAGTAGGAGGAGAAGACGAGCGTCACGCCCGCGGGGCGGACGCGGGCGAGGAAGTCGTCGAGCTTGGGGCAGCTGCGCGGCGGGAGGGCGGCCGGGTCGAGCCCGAGCCGCGCGGCGAGGAAGGCGGCGCGGGCCGGGAAGCGGCAGTAGGGATCGGCGAGCTCGTCCGCGAACGGTCCGGGGGAGAAGAGGCCCGCGATGGTGGCCTCGAGCTCGGCGGCCGGATCGGTCTTGCCGTCCTTGGCGAGGAAGAACTCGCGCCCGTCCACCTCGCTGCGGAGGCCGAGGAGCCCCCTGCGCCAGTGGCCGAGGCGGAGCCAGCCCGGATCCTCCGCGAGGTGAGCGGCGCGGGCGCGCGCGACGAGCGACGCGGCCGCGGTCGGGAGGGCGATCGCGGGAGCGGCCTCTGCCGCGGCGCTCCGGGGGAGGGCGGCGAGGACGGAAAGAAGAAGGAGCGCGGCGACCTTGGGGGTCATCCGCGCTCCTGATTACCACGAGGGGCCGCTTTCGGCCCTCCCCGCTCCGCCTAGCTCTTGCCGCAGCCGAGGCTCTGGTCGCCGTGCAGCGTCTCGAGGATGGCGCGCGTCACGTCGTCGTTCGACGCGCTCTCGCTCGGGAAGATGGTCTTGAAGTTCTTCTGCAGCGCGGCGCCGACCTTGTGCGAGTCGCCGCAGGCGTTGATGACGGTGAGCGCGCCGATGGCCTCGCCCTCGCCGCGGGAGATGTCCTTCGCGAGCGCCTCGCGGTTCGCCTCGACGAAGTTCTTCGTGCCCATGGCGAAGAGGCCCGGGCCGCAGTTCGAGGTGCCGGTGGTGATGCCGAAGGTCTGCGTGCCGAACAGGCCGTTCGTGGTGGCGGCGAGGATCTGCACGGCGCCCGGCGTGTCGCCGAAGGCCATCGAGCCGAGGCCGCAGCCGGCGGCCCCGTACTTGCCCGTGCCCTTGATGGCGGACTCGGTCTGCGCGCGAGACTGCGCGGCGGCGGGGAAGGCGAACACGACGGCGGCGATCGCGAGTGCGAGGGAGCTGCGCATCTTCATGTCTCCTTGGAGCGAGTTTGACGGAGCGAGAATGGGCCCTTCCGGGGGCCCGCGTCTCCACCTCGTATCCGGTCTGTCGCACTTTCGCGCGTTTCTGGCGGCGCCCTCGTGGGGCACAGGCGCCCGCCTTTTCGGTTGCGGTCCGATGCCGCGCTGCGCAAGATCTGGCCGGCCCTCGAACCGATTCGGAAATCAGGTGCATCCATGAGCCTCAAGATCCTCGTGACCGCGAAGCGGGTGGAAGACCCGGAGTCGAAGATCAAGGTGAAGCCCGACGGCTCGGGGATCGTCACCGACGGGGTCAACTACAAGATGAACCCCTTCGACGAGATCGCCGTCGAGGAGGCGCTTCGCCTGAAGGAGAAGCACGGCGGCGAGGTGATCGTCGCCTCCATCGGGGGCGACAAGTCGGCCACCGAGATCCGCGCGGCGCTGGCGATGGGCGCCGACCGCGGGATCCTCGTCCGCCACGACGGCCCGCTCGATCCGGTGGGGGTCTCGGCGGTGCTCGCGAAGGTGTTCGAGCAGGAGAAGCCGGACCTCGTCATCCTCGGCAAGCAGTCGATCGACGACGACCAGAACCAGGCCGGGCAGTACCTCGCCGCGCGGCTCCGGCTCCCGCAGGCGACCTTCGCCTCGAAGACGGAGAGCCTCGAGAGCGAGGCCGAGCAGAAGAAGGAGCCCGGCCTGAGGCTCGCCGCGGACGGCAAGTCGCTCGCGGTGGTGCGCGAGGTCGACGGCGGCGTCGAGACGCTCGAGGTCTCGCTGCCGGCGGTGGTGACGACCGACCTCAGGCTCAACAAGCCGCGCTTCGCCTCGCTGCCCGGGATCATGAAGGCGAAGAAGAAGGAGCTGAAGGAGCTGCAGGCGTCCGCGCTCGGCGTGGAGCTCGCGCCGAAGGTGGTCGTGAAGAAGCTGTCGGCGCCGCCGTCGCGCAAGGGCGGCGTGAAGGTGGCGGACGTCGAGGAGCTCTTCAGCAAGCTCCACGGCGAGGCGAAGGTCGTCTAGCGCGCGAGGCACATCATGGCGAACGTCCTCATCGTGGCGGAGCAGTTCGGCGGCGCGGTCCGCAAGGCGACCCTGCACGCCCTCTCGGCGGGGCGCGAGGTCGCGCGGCGCACCGGCGGGACCTTGCACGTGGCGGTGCTGGGGAGCGGGATCGGCCCCGTCGCCGAGGAGCTCGCCGGCTACGGCGCGGAGGTGCACGCCGCCGACGCGGCGGTGCTCGAGCATCCGCTCGCCGAGGCGCACGCGCCGGTCGTGGCCGAGCTCGCGCGCGCCGTGGAGGCGACCCACGTCGGCGCGGCGGCGACCGCGTTCGGCAAGGACCTGCTCCCTCGCGTGGCGGGCCTCCTCGAGGCCGCGATGGCCACCGAGGTGCTGGGCTTCGGCGGCGAGGGCGCGGAGGTGACGTTCCGCCGGCCGATGTGGGCGGGCAACGTCCTCGCCGAGGTCGCCCTCGCGACGCCGGTGAAGGTGTTCACCGTGCGCGCCACCGAGTTCCCGGCCGCCGCGAAGGAGGGGAAGGGCGCGGTGACGACGGCGCAGGTGAGCGTCGACGCGGGCGCGCTCAGGACGCGCTACGCCGGGTTCACGGAGGTGAAGAGCGCGCGGCCCGAGCTCACCGAGGCGCGCATCGTGGTCGCGGGCGGCCGCGGCACGAAGGGCGACTTCAAGCCGATCGAGGCGCTCGCCGACGAGCTCAACGCCGCGGTGGGCGCGAGCCGCGCGGCGGTGGACGCGGGCTGGGTCCCGAACGACTGGCAGGTCGGGCAGACCGGCAAGGTGGTCGCGCCGGAGCTCTACGTGGCCGCCGGCATCTCCGGGGCCATCCAGCACCTCGCCGGGATGAAGGGATCGAAGGTGATCGTGGCGGTGAACAAGGACCCCGACGCGCCGATCTTCCAGCTCGCGGACTACGGGCTCGTGGCGGACCTGTTCAAGGCCCTGCCGGAGCTCGCCGAGAAGCTGAAGAAGAGCCGGTGATGACGGAAGCGGAGCTCGCCGGGCTCGGAGTCACACGCATCGCGGTGCCGATCCCGTTCCCGCAGGCGGGCGGGCCGGTCAACGTCTACGTCATCGAGGAGGCTGGCGGCGGGCTCGTGCTCTTCGACTCCGGCTTCGCGAGCACCGAGGCGCACGCCGCGATCGAGGAGGGGTTCAGGCGCATCGGCCGTCGCTTCGACGAGGTCTCGCGCATCGTGGTGTCGCACGGCCACGTGGACCACTACGGCGGGGCGCGCTTCGTCCAGGAGCGCCACGGCGCCGGCCCGCCGGTGTTCGCGCACCCGGCCGATCTGCCCAAGGTCGCCGAGGGCGGCTGGCGCTGGCGCGACCACGCCGCCGCCTACTCGGCGCACCTCGCGCGCCTCGGCGTGCCGGCGGAGGTGATCGAGGCGACCGCCCTCGCGGGGGAGAAGAGCTTCGAGCTCGCGCGCCGCGTCCCGGAGGCGCGCCCCATCGGCGAGGGCGAGCGGATCCGCGGGCGCCACCTCGACCTCGAGGTGCTCCACATGCCGGGGCACACCCCCGGCCTCGTCTGCCTCTACGACCGCGCGCGCCGGCTCTTCTTCTCGGACGACCACCTCCTCCAGAAGGTCTCGCCGAACCCGCTCATCGAGCTCGGCCCCCGCGGCGAGGAGGGCTACTTCCGCCCGCTCCTCGCCTACCTCGACAGCGTCCGCCGCATGCACGCCCTCGAGATCGACCTCGTGCTGCCCGGCCACGGCCCGCCGTTCTCCGGCCACCGGGCGGTGATCGACCGGCTCGTGGACTTCTACGGAAAGCGCCAGGCGAAGCTGCGCGAGCTCCTCGCAGAGGCGCCGCGGACCGCCTGGGAGCTCTCCCGCGCCCTGTTCCCCTGGGCGAAGCCGGGCGACGCCTTCCTCACCATGTCCGAGACGGTCGCGAACCTCGAGCTGCTCGAGGCCCGCGGCGAGGTGATCCGCGCCCCCTCGGGCGGCCCGAGGCGCTTCGCCCTCGCCCGCTGACGCCGCCCGCCCGGGCCCGCCCCGCGCGACAGGGAGCGCCCGCTCCCGCTCGACAAGGGCGCCCGCATCGGGCATGGGAGGCCGGCATGCTCGACCTGCTCACGCAGCCCGACACCTGGATCTCGCTCGCGACGCTCGCCGCGATGGAGATCGTCCTCGGCATCGACAACGTCGTGTTCCTCACCATCCTCGCCGGGCGGCTGCCCGCCGGGGAGCAGCCGCGCGCGCGCCGGCTCGGGCTCGCCTTCGCGCTCGTGACGCGGCTCGGCCTGCTCTTCGCGATCAGCTGGGTGATGAGGCTCACGCGCGAGCTCTTCGCCGTCGCCGGCCACGGGTTCTCCGGGCGCGACCTCATCCTCCTCGCGGGCGGGCTGTTCCTCATCGCGAAGGCGACGTTCGAGATCCACGACAAGCTCGAGGTGAAGCACGGGCCGGAGGCGGCGGCGGGGCAGGGCGGCGCGGCGAGCTTCTGGGGCGTCATCGTCCAGATCGGCGTCCTCGACATCGTCTTCTCGCTCGACTCCGTCATCACCGCCGTGGGCATGGCCCAGCACCTCGCGGTGATGGTCACGGCCATGGTGCTCGCGGTGGGGGTGATGCTCGTGTTCGCCGGGGCGATCGGCGACTTCGTCGAGCGGCACCCGACCATGAAGATGCTGGCGCTCTCCTTCCTCATCCTCATCGGCGTGATGCTCGTCGCCGAGTCGTTCGGCCGGCACGTGGAGAAGGGCTACATCTACTTCGCGATGGCGTTCTCGCTCGGGGTCGAGCTGCTCAACATGCGCATGCGGCGCACCAAGGAAGCGCCGGTGAAGCTGCACGGCCGGTTCGAGGGAGAGGTCTAGCGCGCGTGGCCGATCTCGCCCTGCTCATCCTCACGCTGTTCTGGGGCACGACCTTCCACTTCGTGAAGGGCGTGCTCTCGGTCGCCTCGCCGGGCGTGTTCCTCGCGGCGCGGTTCGGGGTCGCCGCCGCCCTCCTCGCCGCCGTCGCGCTCGTCCGGCGCGACCGGGTGGGCGCGGGGCTCCTCCGCCACGGCGGGCTCCTCGGCGTCTTCATGCTGGCCGGGTTCGTCCTCCAGACGGTCGGGCTCAATCACACGACGCCCTCGCGCTCCGGGTTCCTCACCGGGCTCGCGGTGCTCATCGTCCCGTTCGTCGCCCGCTTCCTGCTCGGCCGGCGGGTGAAGCTCGCGAGCTGGGCGGGGGTTGCGCTCGCGGTGGCCGGGCTCGGGTTGCTCACCCACCCGTTCGGCGAGCCCGTGGACGCGGGGGTGCGGCTCGGCGACCTCCTCACCGCGGCCTGCGCGGTCGCGTTCGCGCTGCAGATCGTCTACACGTCCGAGTGGTCGCCGCGGCATCCGGTGGTGCCGCTCACGCTCGTTCAGATCGCCGTCACGTTCCTCGGCGCCGCCGCGATGCTGCCGTTCGAGGCGCGCTACTACCGGCCCGAGGGCGCGGCGGTCTTCGCGGGGACGGTGGTGTTCACGGGCGTGCTCATGACGGCCCTCGCGTTCTTCGTGCAGAACTGGGGGCAGCGCCACACCACCGCCGTGCGCGCCGCGCTCATCTTCTCCCTCGAGCCGGTGGCGGCGGCGCTCTTCAGCCACTTCTACGGCGGCGAGCCGCTCCGGGTGACCGACTGGAGCGGCGGCGCGCTCATCGTGCTCGGGGTGATCGCCGGCGAGGTGGGCGGCCTCCTCGAGGGGCGGCGCGGCGCCGGGGGCGCGGCGGTCGCCGCGCAGGCGCGCGGCGGCTGAAGGGCGCGGTCCCGCGGGGCCTCGCGCACGGGTGCGGCGTCCCTCCACCCGTCCGAGCGGGGGCCCGCGGCAGGGCTTCCCCCGCTCCCGCGCGGTCTACATCTTCCCGGGTGACCGCGAGGACCGACACGCGCATGGATCGACCCGACCCGTCTCTCTCGATCGCCTACACCAACTACGGGGAACAGAGCGGCGTCACCCTGCACGTCGCCCACGCGCTGCGGGCCCTCGGGCACCGGATCACCCCGGTCTCGGCGCGCGGGCCGCTCGACCTGCGCGATCCGGCGACGCGCCTGCCGCGCTTCACGCGCGACGTGGCGGTGCACCTCGCGCTCGCGACGGCGCGCTTCCGCAGCCAGGCGCTCACCTACCGCTGGAACACCCCCTACGCCTTCGACGTCCACTCGCGCCACCTCGGCGTGGCCCTCGCGGCGCTCGATCCTGCTCCCGACGTGGTGCTCCAGAACGGGGCGCTGTTCTCGCCGGGGCTCCCCGCGCGCCTCCCCTACGTCCTGCTCCTCGACCACACCCGGGCGCTCGCCGAGGCGGCCCCCGCGTTTCGCCGGGCCGGCCTCGCCGCCCCGCCGCGCTACGGGCGCGCCTGGTTCGAGCGCGAGCGGGCCTGCTACCGGGGGGCGGCCGCCATCGCGACGTTCTCGGAGAACGTCGCCCGCTCGCTCGTCCGCGACTACGGCCTCGCGCGCGAGCGGATCGTCGTCGTCGGGGCCGGCGCGAACGTGGTGCCGGAGCGCCCCGCTCGCGCGGACGACGGCGAGACGATCCTCTTCGTCGGCCGCGAGTTCGCCCGCAAGGGCGGCACGATCCTGCTCGACGCGTTCGAGCGCGTCCGGCGCCGTCGGCCCGCCGCCCGGCTCCTCATCGCCGGCCCGCCGGAGCCGCTCGCGCTGCCCGACGGGGCGGAGCAGCTCGGCCCGGTGCCCTACGACGGGCTCGAGGAGCTCTTCTCGCGGGCGACGGTGTTCGCCCTCCCCACGCTCGTCGAGCCGTTCGGCATCGCCTTCCTCGACGCGATGGCGTGCGGCGTCCCTTGTGTGGGGACCGCGGTGGAGGCGGTCCCTGAGATCATCGAGGAGGGGAAGACCGGCCTCCTCGTCCCGCCCGGCGATCCGTCTGCGCTCGCCGAGGCGCTGCTCGCGCTCCTCGGGGATCCGGCCCGGGGGCGGGAGCTGGGGGCCGCCGGCCGCGCCCGGGTGCTGAAGCGGTTCCAGTGGACGCAGGTCGGGGCGCGGCTCGACGCCGTGCTGCAGCCCGCGCGCGCCGCCGCGCGCGAGCCGGCGCGCGCCGCCTCCTGATCCGCCGGGCGCCCGGCCGTCCCCCGACCGGGCGACCGAGCGGGCGGAATGGCGCCGGCAGAGCCCGGGTTATCGTGCGCGATGCGCCGCGCCCTCCGCCTTGCCCTCGTCAGCTCGCTCGCGCTCGCCGCCTGCCGCACCCTCCCGCCTCCCCCCCAGCCAGCCTCGAGCGCCGAGGGCGCGCTCGAGGAGTTGAAGCCGGAGGCGTTCCCCGCCTTCGCCGACGACCTCGACTACGCGGGCCTCGATCTCGCCCTCGAGCGGTCGCTCCAGCACTTCGCGCGCCTCTCGCGGGCGGACCCCGGCCGGACGCTCGCCTTCGGCAAGGAGCGCGTCCCGCTCGCGCGCGTCGCCGCCTCGCTGCGCCGCTTCCGGGAGCTCGTGGCCGCGCGTCCCCCGCCGGCGGCGCTGCGCGAGGCGCTCGTCCGCGAGTTCCGCGTCTTCCGCTCGGTCGGCGACGGGCGGGGGACGGTGCTCTTCACGGGCTACTACCTGCCCGAGCTCGACGGCGCGCTCGATCGCGGCGGGCGCTTCCAGGTCCCCCTGCACCGCGCGCCGGACGACCTCGTGCAGGTGCGCGCGCGCGACTTCCCCGCGCTCTCCGCCGACCTCGTGGGCAGGGTGAAGGACGGCCGGCTCGTGCCCTACCCGACGCGCGCGGAGATCGCCGACGGCGCCCTCTCCGGCCAGCGGGCGGAGCTCGCCTTCGTCAGCTCCGCGGTGGACGCGTTCTTCGTGGAGATCCAGGGGAGCGGCCTGTTGCGCCTTCCGGACGGGACGACCCGCGTCGTCACGTACGCCGGCAAGAACGGGCACCGCTACGAGGCGATCGGCGCGGAGCTCGTCCGTCGCGGCGCGATCCCGCGCGAGCAGGTCTCGATGCAGACGATCAAGGCCTGGCTCGCGGCGAACCCCTCCGAGCAGCCCCTGCTCCTCGCCACGAACCCGTCCTACGTCTTCTTCCGCTTCGCGGACGAGGCCGTGGGCTCGCTGGGAGTGCCGGTCACGCCGGATCGCACCCTCGCCGCCGACGGGAAGGTGTTCCCGAAGGGCGCCCTGGCCTTCGTCGAGGCCGAGCGGCCGACCGACGCGGCGGGCGGGCCGATGAAGCCGTTCGGCCGGTTCTTCCTCGATCAGGACGCCGGCGGCGCCATCCGGAGCTCCGCGCGCATCGACCTCTTCTTCGGCAGCGGCGCCTACGCGGAGAGCGCGGCCGGCCGGATGAAGCAGCCCGGGCGGCTCTACTACCTGCTCCTGCGCTGAAGGCCGCGGGGGCTCCTGGCCGCGCCGCGCCCCCGGACGCACGAGCGCCCGGGCCGCGCAGCGCGGACCGGGCGCTTTCGGAGAGGCGCGCGCGCCTCCGGGCTACACGGCTACACGTCGGCGGCTTCGCCCGACGCCTCGCCGGCGCCCTTCTCGAGCCCGCGCGGCAGGACGAGGTTCAGGAGGATGCCGACGTAGGTGGCGAGCGGCATCTCGCTGAACTCGACGGTGCCGATGTTCAGCTTCGCGCCGCCGATCCCGATGACGAGCACGACCGAGGCGATGATGAGGTTCCGCTTCTGCGAGAAGTCGATGCCCGCCTCGACCAGCATGCGGATGCCGGCGGACGCGATGATCCCGAAGAGCAGGATGCAGATGCCGCCCATCACCTGGGTGGGGATGGTGCGGATGAGCGCGCCCACCGGCGGGAAGAAGGACATCACGATGGCGATCACGGCCGCGCCGCCGATGACCCACACGCTGAACACGCGGGTGATGGCCATGACGCCGATGTTCTCGCCGTAGGTGGTGTTGGGCGGGCCACCCACGAGGCCGGCGAAAGCGGTCGCCACGCCGTCGCCCGCGAGCGAGCGGTGCAGGCCGGGGTCCTTCATGAAGTCGCGGCCCACGATGTTGTTCGTGACGATGAGGTGGCCGATGTGCTCGGTGATGACGACGAGCGAGATCGGCGCGAGCGTGAGCACCGCCCCCCAGGTGAAGGTGGGGAGCACGAAGGGAGGCAGGGCGAGCGGCGCCGCGCTCTTCACCGCGGCGAAGCTCACCTGACCGGCGAGGAGCGCCACGACGTAGCCGCCCACGATGCCGATGAGGACGGGGATGACGCCGAGGAAGCCCTTCAGGAAGACCGCCGCGAGGATGGCGATCGCGAGCGCCGAGAGCGCCACCGCGAAGAACTCCGGGTGATACGTCCCGGTGCCGCCCTCCATCGCCATGGTCACGACCGCCGTGCGGGCGAGGCCGAGGCCGATGACCATCACCACCGAGCCGATCACCACCGGCGGCAGGACCCGGTCGATCCAGGCGGTGCCGAACTTGCCGATGAGGAGCGCGACCGCGATGTAGGCGAGGCCCACCACCACGCAGCCGCCCATCGCGATCGACACCCGCTCCGGCGAGGCGAGCTCGCCCGCCTTGGCGCCCAGGATCCCGATGAAGGCGGCGATGAAGGCGAAGGACGAGCCGAGGTAGGCGGGGATCTTCCCCTTCGTGATGAAGATGTAGAGGAGCGTGCCGACGCCCGAGGTGAAGAGGGTCACCGAGGTGTCGAGGCCGACGAGGTAGGGCACGAGCACCGTCGCGCCGAACATCGCGAAGAGGTGCTGGAGCGAGAGCGGGATGCTCTGGAGGAGGGGCAGCCGCTCCCCCACGTCGACGGTGCGCTGCGGTCTCATCTTCGCCTCCCGGGGCGCGTCCGGGCCCGCGGGCGCGGGCTCGGAGTTCTTTCGAAGAGGTAGGGCCATGGCGGCGCGCATCATGCCGTGGGGGACTGACAGCCCATATGAGGAAGAGGCCCCTCTCCGGGCGCCGCCGACGAGTTACCCCTACGGCCCCTCGCTGCGCTCCGCCGCCGGGGTGACGATCCTGGACGACAACGGAGGTGGGCGATGGCGGAAGGCAAGCGAGGCGGATTCCATTCGCTCGAGAAGAAGATCCACGACCTGGAGGAGCAGGACCGCCAGGCGGAGCGGAAGGGCGGCGAGGCGCAGGGCAAGAAGCGCGAGGCGAAGACGGAGGCGGCGCCGGCGGAGCGGCGGCCACCTCCCGCCCACGACGAGTGACCGAGGTCTCGCGGGCGCGAGCCTCCACCGGCGCGCCACGGCAGGCGCGCGGGCGGGGGTTCGCGCCTGTGGGGGGCACGGTGTAGAACGGGCGCCCGATGAGGCGGCCGCCGATCGAGCTCCACCGCGGTGAGCTCCGGATCACGAACAGCGCTCTCCACCTCGACGCGAAGCGACGCGTCGAGTGCGCGTTCGTCTCGCACGCGCACGGCGACCACATCGGCCGACACGACCGCACCATCGCGACCGCCGCCACGATCGCGCTCATGCGGCACCGGCTGGGGGAGCCCAAGCGCCGCAAGACCGAGGCGCTCCCGGTCGGCTACCGCACGCCGTTCGGGCTCGGCGAGCTGACCCTCGAGCTCTTCAGCGCGGGCCACGTGCTCGGCTCGGCGCAGCTCCGGGTCACGCGCAACGAGGTGGCCGTGGGCTACACGGGCGACCTCTGCACCGAGCCCACCCACGCCGCGGAGCAGGCGGACGTGATGCCCTGCGACGTGCTCGTGATGGAGTCGACCTTCGGCCACCCGCGCTACGTCTTCCCGCCCAAGGCCGACACCCTGGCCGCGATCCGGCGCTTCGTGGACGACGCCCTGTCCGACGGGGTGACCCCCGTGCTCCTCGGCTACGCGCTCGGCAAGGCGCAGGAGATCCTGAAGTTCCTCTCCGACGCGGGCTACCCCTGCCGCGTCCACCCGGTGGTGCACGCGGTGAACCGCGTCTACGAGGCGGAGGGCGTGGCGCTCCCGAACGTCCGGCCGCTCGGTCCCGAGGGCGCGGGGCCGGGGGAGGTGGTCGTCTCGCCGCCGCACCTCGCCCGCAGCCCGGCCATGCGCGGCGTGCGCCGGCGCCGGACCGCCATCCTCACCGGCTGGGCCATCGACGGCGCGCGCTGGTTCCGCGGGGTGGACGCCGCGTTCCCGCTCTCCGACCACGCCGACTTCCCCGGGCTCCTGGGCTACGCCAAGGCGACCGGCGCCGCGCGCGTGTACACCGTGCACGGCCACGCCGACGCGCTCGCCGCCGCGCTCCGCAAGGAAGGCATCCGGGCGGAGCCTTTGCGCGAGCACATGCAGCTCGAGCTGCTGTAGCCCGTCGGTTCGGCCTTCGCCGCAGCAGCTCAGCGGAGCTTCACTCCTAGCGACAGCCCCTCCGCGGTCGGCAGCATCGTGGCGCGGAAGCGCCCGCCGCGCGCGAGCCGCTCGCTGAACTCGCGGAGCGGCTGCATCGCGGCGGCGTCCTCGCCGGCCGCCGCCGGCTCGTGGACGTGGCCGAAGCCGAAGGTGTTGTCGGCGAGGAGGAGCCCGCCCACGCGCAGGTTCGCCTCCGCCCAGGCGAGGTAGGCCGGGTACCCGCCCTTGTCGGCGTCCACGAAGACGAGGTCGAACGGGCCCTCGGCCTCGACGTCGCGGAGCCGCTCGAGCGCGGGGCCCACGTGCAGCCGCACGCGGTCGGCGACGCCGGCCCGCGCGAAGGCGGCGCGGGCGAGCTCGGCGTGGGACTCGCGCAGCTCGAAGGTGTGGAGCACGCCGCGGTCGGGCAGGGCGCGCGCGAGGCACACGCCGCTGTAGCCGCCGAGCGTGCCGATCTCCACGATCCGCCGCGCGGCGCAGGCGCGCGCGAGCACCTCGAGGTGGAGCCCGTCGAAGCGGCCGACCTCGATCGCCGGGAGGCCCGCCGCGCGGCTGCGCGCGCGGATCTCGCGCAGCACCTCGTCCTCCGGCCCGTACACCGCCTCGGCCCAGGCCGCGAGGGCAGGATCGCCCTGGCCGAAGCCCTTCACCTCTGGAGAGCCCATCGTCCCGCCTCCGGTCGGGCGGAGATACCGGAGCCGGCGCGCACGGCGCACGTGCCGCTGGGGGCGGCGGCGGCCCGACGTGGCGGCGAGCGGGCGGGGGTGGCCGCGCCGCTCCGCGCGCGGACGGGACCGCGGGGTCGCGGGGCGCCGCGCGCCGGCGGGGCGAGCGGGGAGGCGCGCGGAGGGCGCGGGCCGCTTGCCCATGCACGGATGGTGCGCAGGTTCGTGGCATGCACGGGCTGCCTCCCTTCACGCCGGTCGCGTCGAGCGTCCGCGTCCGCGCGGTGAACATCGCGCTCGGGCTCTGGCTCTTCGCCTCGACCTTCCTGCTCCCGCGCGACGGCGGCGTCGGGTTCAGCACCTGGCTCGTGGGGATCTGGGTCGCGACCACCGCGCTGCTCGCCCTCTACGCGCCCGCCCTGCGCTTCCTCAACACCGCCCTCGCCGGCTGGCTGCTCGTGACGACGATCTGGTTCCCGCACACGCAGGCGTGGGTGGCGTTCCACGACGCCTTCGTGGCGGGCGTGATGCTGGTGGTCTCGCTCGTGAAGACCACGCCGCTCGAGCTGCGCCCGCGCGACGCGCCGGCCTGAAGCGACCGAGCACGACCCCGCGCGCGGTCCCGCGGAGCGGCGGCCGGCGCGCGAGGCGCCCGCCCCGCTGGCGCGCCGGAGTCGTCCGGAGCGGGCGGGTGCTGTAGAACATCCCGGTGCTGACGATCACCATCTCCGAGGACGCCGCCGGGCAGCGGCTCGACAAGCTCGTGCGCAAGGCGCTCCGCGACGTGCCGCTCTCGCACGTCTACAAGATGTTCCGCACGCGCAAGGTGCGGGTGAACGGCGCGCGGGGCAAGGCGGAGCAGCTCGTGCAGGCGGGCGACACGGTCGTGATCCGCGGCGACGAGGAGCGGCTCCTCGCGCGGCCGGAGCCGGCGCGCGGCGCGGCGCGGGGGGGCGAGGTCACCTTCGGCGTGCTGCACGAGGACGCCGACGTCCTCGCGGTGGACAAGCCGGCCGGCCTCGCCGCCCACCCCGGCACCGGCATCACCGGCGCGACGCTCGTGGAGATGGCGCGCGCGCACCTCCGCACGCCCGAGGACCTGCCGCCGACCGAGTTCAAGCCCTCGCCCGCGCACCGCCTCGACCGCGACACCTCCGGCGTCGTGCTGGTCGCGAAGACGCGCAAGGCGATGGTGGGGCTCACCGAGATCTTCACCAGCGGCGAAGGGGTGAAGAAGACCTACCTCGCCCTCGTGAAGGGGAAGATGCCGCGCGAGGTCGGCACCATCGACCTGCCGCTCTCCGAGCACGAGCAGACCGCGCGCTCCAAGGCGGCGCGCGGCGTGAACCTGCAGGAGGCGCTCACCCGCTGGAAGGTCCTGTCCTCCGGCAAGGAGGCCTCGCTCCTCGCCGTCGGCATCGAGACCGGCCGCACGCACCAGATCCGCCGCCACCTCGAGGCGATCGGGCACCCGGTGCTCGGCGACAAGCGCTACGGAGACTTCCCCGCGAACCGCGCCGCGAAGCAGCGCTGGGGCCTCCGGCGCATGTTCCTCCACGCCTGGAGGCTCGAGCTCCCGCACCCGACGGGCGGGCGGCGGCTGGAGCTCGAGGCGCCGCTCCCGGAGGAGCTCGCGGAGGCGCTCTCGCGCGCGAACCTCGCGGCGCCCGGGGTGGGCCCGGGCGAGCGGGCGGGGGCCAGGGCGCCAGCCCGCCCACACGGCGAGCGTTGAACTCACCCGGACCCGGGGCTTAGATTCGCCAGCCGATGAGCGACAGCCGCGATCCGACGGTCGAAACCGGGGGCACGACGGACGCCCCCTCCCGCGTGGTCCTCGACGGGGTCCCGCCCCCCCGGCCTCTCGTCCGGCGGCTCCTCCGCTGGGCGATCTTCCTCGCCATCGTGGCGGTGAACGCCGGGGTGGTCGCCGGGATCGCGGGCTACCTGTACTTCTCGCGCAGCCTCCCGGAGCTGCCCAGGATCGCCGACTACCGGCCGCCCATCATCACCGAGCTCACGAGCGGCGACGGGCAGATCGCCGGCGAGTTCTTCGTCGAGCGGCGCAAGGTCGTCCCGTACGCGCGCATCCCGCGCCAGCTCGTGCAGGCGTTCATCTCGTCGGAGGACCAGGACTTCTTCGAGCACGGCGGCATCGACTGGAAGGGGACGCTCCGCGCCGCGGTGAACACCTACGTGCTGCGGCGCCGCATCCAGGGCGGCTCCACCATCACCCAGCAGACCGCGAAGTCGCTGCTCATCAGCGCGGAGGGCTTCGAGTCGGGCACGAAGCGGAGCCTCGCCCGCAAGATCCGCGAGTTCATCCTCGCGAAGCGGCTCGAGCGCGCGTTCACGAAGGAGGAGATCCTCTGGCTGTACCTGAACGGCGTCTACCTCGGGCACCACAGCTACGGGGTCCAGACGGCGGCCGAGAACTACTACCGCAAGAACGTGGAGGAGCTCACGCTCGAGGAGGCGGCCCTCATCGCCGGGCTGCCGCAGGCGCCGTCGCGCTACTCGCCCTTCTCCCACCCGGAGGCCGCCAAGGAGCGGCGCCGCTACGTGCTGCGCCGCATGGCGGAGGAGGGCTTCATCACGCAGGAGGAGCGGCGGCGCGGCTCCGAGGCGGAGGTGAAGGTCTTCGGGGTCGACGACGTGTTCCGCGAGACGGCGCCGTTCTACGTCGAGCAGGGCCGCCGCTACGTGGTGGACCGCTACGGCAACGACCGGCTCCTCCACGACGGGCTCCGCGTGGAGCTCGCGATGGACCTCGAGAAGCAGCGCGCCGCCCAGGCGGCGATGCTCTCCGGGCTGATGGAGGTCGACCACCGCCAGGGCTACAACGGGCCGGTCGCCAACGTCGCCCCCGGGAGCGACGAGCGCAGGGAGCTCGCCAGCCGGCTCGCGCGCGCCTGGCCGAAGGGCTCGCTCGAGCCCGGCGACTACTGCGTGGGGATCGTGGCGCGGGTGGGCGCCGACGCGGCCGAGGTCGAGATCGGCGAGAACCGCGGCCTGCTCCCCGTCTCCGGCATGCGCTGGGCGCGCCGCCCGAACCCGGAGGTCTCCTACCCCGACGCGCTCATCTCCCGCCCCTCGGTGGCGGTGAAGGCGGGCGACGTCGTGCTCCTCCGCCGCGTGACGCGGGAGCAGCTGCAGAGGCGCGAGAAGGAGCTCGCGGTGGGGAAGGCCTCGGCGGTGCCGGAGGCGGAGCTGCTCTTCTCGCTCGAGCAGGAGCCCAAGCTGCAGGGCGCCCTCGTCTCGGTGGACCCGTGGACGGGCTACGTGGTGGCGATGGTGGGCGGCTACGACTTCGACGCCTCCGAGTTCAACCGCGCGTTCCAGTCCTGCCGCCAGCCGGGCTCCGCGTTCAAGCCGCTCGTCTACTCCGCCGCCATCGAGAAGCTCGACTACACGCCGGCGACGATCCTCACCGACGCGCCCATCGTCTTCCGCGACGACGAGAACAGCTGGAAGCCCCAGAACTACGGGCAGGACTTCAAGGGCGACGTGACGCTGCGCACCGCGCTCGTCAACTCGATGAACATCCCCGCGGTGAAGACCGCCGAGGCGCTCACCGCGAAGGCCGGCGCCCTCGCGCTCGCGCAGTGGGCGAAGGCGCTCGGGCTCACCACGCCGGTGAAGCTCGAGCTCGGCAGTGCGCTCGGCTCGTCCTGCGTGAACCTGTGGGAGCTCACGAACGTGTACGCGCTCTTCGCGCGCTACGGCGAGAAGCGCCCCGCCGCGCTCGTGAAGCGCGTCCTCGACCGCGACGGGAACGTGCTCGAGGATCGCGCCGACTGGCGCGACCCGTGGGTCGGGCTCGACGAGCGGCTCGCGGCGGGGTTCGCCGAGGTGACGCGCCCGCGCGAGCGGGTGATGGACGAGCGGACCGCGTACATCCTCGTGCGGCTGCTGCGCGAGGTCGCGACCGTCGGCACCGGCGCCCGGGCGGCGGCGCTCGGCAAGCCCGCCGCGGGCAAGACCGGCACGACGAACGACTCGTTCGACACCTGGTTCATGGGCTTCACCCACGACCTCGCGACCGGGGTGTGGCTGGGCTACGACGTGAACGTGACGCCGCTCGGCCGGTACGAGACCGGCGGCCACGCGGCGCTGCCCATCTGGCTCTCCTACATGCGCACCGCGCTCGAGGGCCGGCCCCAGCCGGAGTTCGCCGCGCCCCCCGGCATCGTGGAGGTGCGGATCGATCCCGAGACCGGGAAGCCGTCGGGGGACGGGCGCGGCGTGCTCGAGCCGTTCAAGCAGGGCACCGAGCCGACCGCCGTGAAGGAGGGCCAGCAGAAGGTCGAGGTGCAGGACCTCTTCATGCAGTAGCGGCCCGCGGGCGAGCGGGCGCCCGCCGAGCGGCCAGGGCGGCGTGCGTCAGAAGCGCTCGTCGGCGCGGAGGCCGCCGGTCTTGGCGATGATCTCCGCCACCCCGACGAGATCGCGCCACTCCGCCGGCGAGAGCGGGACGACGGAGAGCCGGCCCTGGCGGAGGAGCGCCGAGCCCTCGAACGTGGGCTCCTGCTTCAGCGCCTCGAGCGGGACCGGCGCGGGGAGCGGCCCCACCGCCCGCACGTCCACGCAGACGGTCCCGCTCCCCTCGGGGTCGGGGTAGGCGGTGCGCACCACCACCGCCACGCCCACGGCGCGCTTCTCGCCCGAGTGGTAGATGACCGCGTGGTCGCCCGCCTGCATCGCGCGCAGGTTGGCCTGCGCCTGCGCGTTCGAGACGCCGGTCCAGGCGGTGGTGTCCTCGCGGACGAGGTCGTCCCACGCGTACGCGCTGGGCTCGGTCTTCAGGAGCCAGTAGGCCATGCGCCGGAGAGTTAGGCGCGGCGAGCCGGCGCCGCAACGACCGCGCGAAGCCTTCCGGATTCGCCCGTGTTATATGGGCGACGCATGTTCGGCCTCGGCTTCGGCGAGATCGTGATCATCGCCATCCTGGCGCTCCTCCTCCTCGGGCCCGACCGCCTGCCGGAGGCGGCCAAGACCCTCGGGAAGACGCTCCGGGAGGTCCGCAAGGCCACGGACGACATCAAGGACCAGATCGAGACCGAGCTCTACGCGGACGAGCGGAAGGCCGCGAAGCCCGCCCTGGTCCCGCCGGTCCCGGCCGCGTCGCTCCCGCCCGCCGGGCCACCGCCGCCCGCCACGACCGACAACGTCCCGGGCCTCGAGGCCGCCCTCGCCGAGCCCGCCGGCGCGGCGCCCCCGCCCGCCGCGGAGGAGCCCGCCGCGGCCTCCGAGGCGCCTGCGCCCTCCAGGACCGCATGAGCTCGACCGCGCCGCAGCTCCCTCCCGCCGGCGGAGCGCCGGAGCCGGAGGGCGAGGTCCGCCTCACGTTCATGGAGCACCTCCGCGACCTGCGGAAGCGGCTCATGCACGCGCTCCTCGGCGTGCTCGTGGGCATGGTCGCGGTGGGCGGGTTCGTGGAGCCCATCTTCCACTGGCTCATGAACCCGGTGCGCGCGGCCCTGCCGAAGGAGCAGCAGGTGCTGCACTACACGAGCTCGATCGAGCCGCTCATGGTCTACCTGAAGGTGGCCGTGTACGGCGGCGTGTTCGTGGCCGCGCCGTGGGTGCTCTGGCAGGTCTGGCAGTTCATCGCCCCCGGCCTCTACCGCAAGGAGAAGCGGCTCGTCGTCCCGTTCCTGTTCTTCGGGACCCTGCTCTTCTACGTCGGCGCGGCGTTCTGCTACTTCCTCGTCATGCCCCCGGCGTTCCCCGCGATGCTCGCCATCGCCGGCGACGCGAGCCTCGTCCCGATGCTCACCATGAGCTCCACCCTCGGGCTCGTGCTCGGGATGCTGCTCGGCTTCGGCGTGGTGTTCGAGGTGCCGGTCATCATCGCGTTCCTGGCGCTCATCGGGGTGGTCTCCGCCGACACGCTCGCGAAGTACCGGCGCATCGCCATCGTGGTGAACACGCTCATCGCGGCGATCATCACGCCCACCGGCGACCCGCTGAACCTCGCCATGATGGCCGTGCCGATGATCCTGTTCTACGAGATCGGCATCGTCCTCGCGCGCATCCTCGGCAAGAAGAAGGCCGCCCCGGCCGCGTCGGTCGCGAAGGCGTAGGCGCTCACCCGGCGCGCCCGCGCGCGGACCCACCCCCATCGAAAGCCGCGCGCCGCGCCCGGCGGGGACGTAGCATCCCCGGCGTGACCTTCCACGTCCTCGCGGCGCTGTTCGCCGTCTACATGCTCGCCCGCCACGCCCCGCGCGCCGTGCGGCTCCTGCGCTCGCCGGAGGGGCGGGCCGCGGCGGCGATCCCCGTCGTGAACATCCTCCTCGCGGTGGCGATCCTGGCCTTCGCCGTGAAAGGCCTCACCGCGAGCCTTATCCCTAGATGAGGAGGCTTCGCGCATGAAGCGGGCAGGCCAGAAGGACGTCGTCATCCTCGCCGCGAAGCGGACCCCCTTCGGGACGCTCGGCGGGGCGCTCAAGGATCTGAGCGCCACCGACCTGGCCGTGCACGCCGCGACCGCGGCGATCGCCCAGGCGGGCGTCCCGGCGGAGGACTACGGCCACGTGGTGATGGGCAACGTGGCGCAGACGAGCAGCGACGCGATCTACCTCTCCCGGCACGTGGGGCTGCGCGCCGGGCTCCCGCAGCGCGTGCCCGCGCTCACCGTGAACCGGCTGTGCGGGTCGGGCTTCGAGGCGGTGATCCAGGCCGCCATGCTCATCGAGCTCGGCGAGGCGGAGGTGGTGCTCGCCGGCGGCACCGAGTCGATGAGCCAGGCGCCGCTCGTCGTGCGCGGCGCGCGCTTCGGCTTCCCGTTCGGCAAGCCACCCGCGATGGAGGACATGCTCTGGTCGGCCGTCACCGACAGCTACGCCGGCATGCCCATGGCGCTCACCGCCGAGAAGCTCGCGGAGCAGCACGGGATCGGCCAGGACGCGGTGGACGAGCTGTCGGTGCTCTCCCAGCGGCGCTGGGCGGCGGCCCAGGAGGCGGGGCGCTTCCGCGAGGAGCTCGTCCCCGTCGAGGTGAAGGGCAAGAAGGGCAGCGTCACGTTCGACCGCGACGAGCACCCGCGCCCGGACACCACCGTCGAGGGGCTGCGCAAGCTGCCCAAGGTGTTCAAGAAGGACGGCGTCATCCACGCAGGCGCCGCGAGCGGGGTCGCCGACGGGGCGGGCGCGCTGGTGGTCGCCACCCGCGCGTACGCGGAGCGGCGCGGCGTCCGCCCGCTCGCGCGGATCGTGAACTGGGGCCACGCGGGCGTGGACCCGACCATCATGGGCATCGGCCCGGTGCCGGCGATCCAGAACGCGCTCGCGCGCGCCGGCGCCACCCTCGCGGACATCGACCTCTTCGAGGTGAACGAGGCGTTCGCCCCGCAGTACCTCGCGGTCGAGAAGGAGCTCGGGCTCCCGCGCGAGCGCACGAACGTGGACGGCGGCGCGATCGCGCTCGGCCACCCGCTCGGCGCGAGCGGCGCGCGCATCACGATGCACCTCGCGTACGAGCTCCGCCGGCGCGGCGGACGGGCGGCGATCGGGTCCGCCTGCATCGGCGGCGGGCAGGGCGTCGCGATCGTCCTCGCCCCGGTCGAGCCGTGACGCCGTCCGTCGCGTTCTTGCCCGGGCCCTCCCGGGACGATAGGGTCCAGCCCGTTCCGAGGGAGGGTACGGGATGGCGGACTTCACCGGGGTGAAGGTGTTCACGACCACGCTCGCGCGCGATCGGGAGCACATGGGAGAACACATCACGCGCTGGCTCGCCGAGCACCCCGATTACGAGGTGGTGGAGCGCGAGGTGACGCAGAGCTCCGACAAGGAGTTCCACTGCCTGTCGATCATCCTGTTCTACCGGGAACGAAGAAAGGCCTGACGCCACATGCCCACCGCCCGCCGCCGCCCCCCCGATCTCGGCAGCGTCTTCACGTTCGGCGGGCGGGTCCCCGCCGCGGTGGGCTTGCTCATCGTGGCGATGGCGGTGGTCACCATCGGGAGCTGGCTCGACCGGCGGCTCCTGGCGCTCCTCGCCTTCGATCCGCCGAGCGTCGTCGGCGGCCAGGTCTGGCGCCTCCTCACGTGGGTCTTCGTCCAGGACAGCCCGCTCACCCTCTTCTTCGCGGGCTTCATGCTCTGGTGGCTCGGGCAGCAGCTCGTGTTCACGTGGGGCGAGCGGCGCTTCCTCCTGCGCTTCCTCGGGATCACCGTGGGAGCCGGCGCCCTCGCGACGCTCGTCGCGATCGTCTACCCGCCCGCCGCCATCGCCCACATCGACGCCTGGCCCACGGTGAACGCGCTGCTCGTCGTCTGGGCGCTCATGTACCCGGACCGCCCGCTCTCCTGGTTCGGAGTCGTGAACATGAGCGCCAAGATGATGGCGGCGCTCGTGGTGTTCGGGACCGTGCTCTACGCCATCGCCTACGGCGGCCCGGGCCGCTTCGTGGTGCACTTCTCCGCGCTCGCCCTGGGCTGGGTGATGTCGCGCGGCTTCTCGTTCGGCCGGTACTTTCGCAAGGCCCGGCGGAGCATGGAGGAGCGCGAGGCGCGCCGCCGCGCGAAGCACCTCAAGGTGGTCCGCCGAGACGGCAAGGACGAGCCGCCCCGCTGGATAAACTGATCTCACGGGGGACTGCGTCCCCCGCCCCAGCGGCGGAGCCGCCGGGGCCCCACCCCCGCTCGGCGGGGCCCGTGAACCTGCGCGCCCGCTGACGCGGGTGCGCGCAGGTTCCCCGCCGGCGCCGGGGCCCCCCCCCGGCTCGGCGGGGCCCGTGAACCTGCGCGCCCGCTGACGCGGGTGCGCGCAGGTTCCCCGCCGGAGGGGCTTCGCCCCTCCCGCGCTTCGCGCGGGGCCCTCCCCATCGCGCGGTCTCGACACGGAACACGCGGCGGCGCCCGCCGCGCGGCGCGTCAGCTCACCACCACGTCCTTCACCGCCGCCCGGTAGACCCAGATCCGGCCGGTGTTCGTGCGCGTGTCGCCGGGGAGCATGAAGAACCCGGGGCCGTCCTCGCGATAGTCGGGGCCGAAGCCCGCCACCTGGCGGCCGTCGCGGAAGGTCACGCGGACCTTCTTGCCCTCCGCCGGCGGCGGCGCCTCGCCGGGCGGGAGCATGAAGAAGATGGCCTTCATCTTCTCCGTCGGGAGCTCGTCGGCGGCGGCGCCGGGCGCGGAGGCGAGCGCGAGCACCGGCGCGGCGAGGTCGGCGTCCTCGATGACGCCGCGCTTCACGGTGCCCTCGAGCATGTGCACGACCACGCGGTGCGAGCCCGCGGCACGGCTCGAGGACGCCGGGGCGGCGGATGCGGCGGCGACCGGGGCGGGCACCGCGGCTGGCGCTGGTCTCGCCGGGGCAGGCGGAGCCGGCGGCGCCGCAGGGGCCACGCTGCGCGCCAGGACCGGCGCGGCAGGCGCCAGGGTGGGCGCGCGCGGCGCGGCGGCGGGCGGCAGCGCGCCGAAGTCG
>NZ_JALCYX010000022.1:0-70465 GCF_022690695.1 Anaeromyxobacter sp. SG17 | reverse complement strand
CGACGCCGCAGCCGCCGCAGCCGGTGCGCGCGCCGCTGCCGCCCCGTCCCGCGACCGAGCCCGCCCGCGCCCCCCCGGGAGACGGCGCGGGCGCGATCGCCCGGCGCGCCCTCGTCGCGGGCCTCGCCGCGCTCCTGCTCGGTGCTGCCGCGGGGTACGCCATCGGGACCGCGACCGCTCCCCCCGCGCCGCCCGCGGCGCTCACTCGCCCCTGAAGCGCGGCCGGCGCCGCTCCTGCCAGGCGGCCCGCCCCTCGCGCATGTCGGCGCTCTCGAAGGCGCGCCGCCTGAGGTCCGCGATCTCCCCGCGCTCCGGGTCCGAGAGCCCGCGCTCGTGCGCGCCCTCGAGGAGCCGCAGGATCCGCTTCATGCCCCGCACCGCCAGCGGCGCGTTGGCCGCGATGTCTGCGGCGAGCGCGAGCGCGTCCCCCTCGGCCGCCTCCGCCGACGCGACGCGGTTCACGATCCCCCAGGCGAGCGCGGTCTCGGCGTCGATCGGGCGCCCCGTGAAGAACAGCTCGCGCGTGCGCGCCGCCCCGACGAGATCGGCGAAGCGCCGCAGGCCGCCCTCCGGGTACACGACGCCCAGCTTCGCGGGCGGCATCCCGAGCTTCACCCCCGCGCGCGCGACGCGCAGGTCGCAGGTGACCGCGAGCTCGAACCCGCCGCCGAACGCGCCGCCGTTCAGGAACGCCACCGTCGGGCACGGCACCGCGTCGAGCGCCGCGGCGGTGCGCTCGACCGCCTCGTCGGGCCGCTCGCCGCGCGCCGAGGTGAGCGAGATCTCGGCGAGGTCGAAGCCGGAGGAGAAGGCCTCCTCGCCGGCGCCGCGCAAGACGAGGCAGCGCACGCCGCCGTCCGACGCCGCGACGCACGCGGCCTCGAGCTCCTCCAGCGCCTGGAAGTCGAGCGCGTTCCGCTTCGCCGCGTTGTCGAGGACGAGGACGCGGACCGGGCCGTGATCCTCGGCGCGTACGCGAGGCGCCATCGGCTACTCCATCACAGCGGTGTGAATCCGTGACGTCATGCGCTCTCCGCTCGCCAGCCGTGAGGGACGCGCGACGTTAGCCCGGAGGCACGCATCCGGCAACCCGCGCGGAGGTCGAGGCGGGCGGCGAGGTGCTCGGCGCGCTCGCCGCAAATGAAAAGGGTCCGCGCGAAGGCGGACCCTTGCAGCGATGGTACCGGGGGCGACCACTCCTCGGTTTACCGGCGTGAGACCGGTATCGCGTGTAGTCGATGGATGGCCATCGGCTCGCGCGACGTCAACCCCGCGGAGCTCGTGGCCCCCGCGGGGGAAGCGGGCGCGCGCAGCGCCTCGCGCACCGCGTCGGCGAGCGCCTCGTAGCTCACGGGCTTTCGCAGGAAGCGCGCCACGCCGAGCGCGGCGAGCCGCGCCTCCTCGCTCGCGCCACCGCTCGAGGCCGCGATGACGGGGAGCGCGGCGAGCAACGGCGCGGCGCGGATCCGCTCGACGAGCGCCACGCCGGACATCGTCGGCATGAAGACGTCGGTGACGACGAGGTCCACCGTCGGCGCGCGCAGGAGGCGCGCGAGCGCCTCGCCGCCGTCGCGCGCGCGCTCGATGGCGAGCGGTCGCCGGTCGGCGCTCGAGAGCCGCCGCAGCGCGGCCTCGTACATCGACGCGACGAGCGTGTTGTCCTCGACGACGAGCACCCGCGGGACGGCCACGGCGGCGGACTCCCCGGAGCTGGCGGCGGCGAGGGGGATCGAGCGGGAGCGGATGTCGTCGTTCACGGTGCCTCCGGACTGTCGAGGCATCATCGCTCGATAGGGCGAACGTGGCACGCGCTACGGGTGAACCCTTCTCGGGCGTCATGGGGTCTCGGGACGCTCTTCGGCCGGGCGGGAGGGGTGGGCGATGCTCGCACCGGGTGCGACGTGCGCGCCGGTCACGGGAGCCCTCTGGGCCGCGAAGTTCGAGCCGGCTCGTTGCGAGCGGCGCCCGCCCGCCGATATCGTCCGAAGGTTCCCTCACACCTCACACCGAGGAGGCAGCATGCAGTCCCTGCAAGGACGGGTCGCGCTCGTGACCGGCGGCGGACGGGGCATCGGGCGGGCGATCGCGATCGCGCTCGCGCGCGCGGGCGCAGACGTCGCGGTGGCCGCCCGGACCGTGCCCGAGATCGAGGCGGTCGCGGCGGAGATCGCCGCGCTGGGCCGGCGGACGCACTTCTTCCCCCTCGACGTGTCCGACCGCGCGCGCGTGGCGGCGGCGCCGCGGGAGGTCGAGGCGCAGCTCGGGCCGGTCGACCTGCTCGTGAACAACGCCGGCATCCACGGCAGCGCGCCGCTGCAGCGGCTCGACGACGCGCAGTGGGACGGCATCCTCGCCGTGGACCTCACCGCGCCCTTCGTGCTCACCCGCGCCTGCCTGCCCGGCATGTACGAGCGCCGCTTCGGCCGCGTGATCAACGTCGCCTCGGTCGCCGGCAAGATCGGCCTCAAGTACGGAGCGGCCTACGCGGCGGCGAAGCACGGGCTCATCGGGCTCACCCGCAGCCTCGCGCTCGAGGGCGCGCGCAAGGGCGTCACGGCGAACGCGATCTGCCCGAGCTGGACCGAGACGCGGATGATGCAGGAGGCGGCGCACGACGTGGCGATCGCCACCGGGCGGAGCGAGGCGGAGGCACGCGAGGCGATGCTGCGCGAGAACCCGCTCGGCCGCGCCGCCCTGCCGGAGGAGGTCGCGGACGTCGCCGTGCTCCTCGCGTCGAACGGCGCCATCACCGGGCAGGCGATCCACGTGGACGGCGGCGAGGTGATGGCCTGACCGGCCCCGCTCGCGCGAACGACCGGGCGCTCTCCCGCCGCCCCGGAGCCCGGGCTCTTGACGCGCTGCGCCTCCACCTGCGCTAATCGGCCTCTTTTTTTCCTCGAGGAGACCCATGCAGCAGACCAAGTACCTGCTCGGCGAGGACCGCATCCCCACCCACTGGTACAACGTGGTGGCGGACCTCCCCGCGCCCCCGGCGCCCGTGCTCCACCCCGGCACCGGCGCGCCCGTGACGCCCGCGGACATGCTCCCGCTCTTCCCGCCGGCGGTCCTCGAGCAGGAGATGTCGGGCGAGCGGTGGATCCCCATCCCCGAGGAGGTCCGGCGGATCTACGCGCTGTGGCGCCCCTCGCCGCTCTTCCGCGCCCACCGGCTCGAGGCGGCGCTCGGGACCCCCGCGCGCATCTACTACAAGTACGAGGGCGTCTCACCGGCGGGCTCGCACAAGCCGAACACCGCCGTGCCGCAGGCCTACTACAACAAGCTCGCGGGCACGAAGCGGATCGCCACCGAGACCGGCGCCGGCCAGTGGGGCAGCTCGATGGCGCTCGCGTGCCGGATGTTCGGGCTCGAGTGCACCGTCTACATGGTGAAGGTTTCGTTCCAGCAGAAGCCCTACCGGAAGAGCATGATGCAGCTCTGGGGCGCGGAGGTGGTGCCCTCGCCCTCCCCCCGCACCGCCGCCGGGCGCGCCATCCTCGCGCAGGACCCGGAGAGCCCCGGGTCGCTCGGGATCGCCATCTCGGAGGCGGTCGAGGACGCCGTCTCGCGGGAGGACACCCGCTACGCGCTCGGCAGCGTGCTGAACCACGTCTGCCTGCACCAGACGGTGATCGGGCTCGAGGCGAAGGAGCAGCTCGCCCTCGCCGGCGACTACCCCGACGTCATCGTCGCCGCGCACGGCGGCGGCTCGAACTTCGCCGGCGTGGGGTTCCCCTTCGTCGCCGACAAGGCCGCCGGCAAGCAGGTCCGCATCGTCGCGGTCGAGCCGTCGTCCTGCCCGACGCTCACGAAGGGCGTCTACGCCTTCGACTACGGCGACACCGCCCGGATGGCGCCCATCACCAAGATGTACACCCTGGGTCACGACTTCATGCCGCCCGGCATCCACGCCGGCGGCCTGCGCTACCACGGCGCGTCGCCCCTCGTGTCGCAGCTCGTCCACCACGGGATCGTCGAGGCGCGCGCGGTCGGCCAGCTCGGCTGCTTCGAGGCCGCCACCCTCTTCGCGCGGACCGAGGCGATCATCCCGGCGCCCGAGTCGTCGCACGCGATCCGGGGCGCCGTGGACGAGGCGCTCCGGGCGAAGGAGGAGGGCAAGGAGCGGGTGATCCTCTTCAACCTCTCCGGCCACGGGCACGTCGACATGGCGGCCTACGACGACTACTTCGCGGGGCGGCTCGAGGACGCCGAGTACCCCGCCGAGAAGGTCGCGGCCTCGCTCGCGAACCTCCCGAAGGTGAAGCTCTAGCTTTGCCCGGCCGCATGCTCCCGGGCGGCGCGCGCCTCGCCGCGGCCACGCTCGCCGCCTGCCTCCTCGTCGCCTCGGCCGCTCCGGCCGTGGCCGCGGAGCCGCGCGCGCAACCAGGCTCCGTATCGACGGCGACGCCGGCCCCGGCCCCGGCCCCGACGCAGGCCCAGGACGCGACCGCGACTCCGACCCCGCTCCCCGCCCCCGCGGACGCCCCCGCCGATCCGGCCTTCCCGCGCCTCGACTTCGCTCCCCACGAGCCGACGCCCGACCGTCCCCCGCCGCGGGCCCTCCCGCCCGCGGCGCCGAACCCGTCGCTCGCGCCGGTGCTCGAGTCGCCCGAGCGACCCGAGGCGGTCACGCCGCCGCAGCGGCCGGCGGTGGTCATCCGCACCATCATCGGGCTCGCGCTGCTCGTCGCCCTCGCCTACGCGGCGGCGCACCCGGCCGTGGTGCGCTGGGAGCGGCGCATCCGCGTCTCGCAGCTCGTGGCCGCCGGGCTCCCCTTCATCGCGCTCGGGATGATCGCCCGCGCGCCGCCGTTCGCCGTGCTGTCGGACGACGTGCTCGCCCAGCTCGCCCCGGTGCTGCGGCTCGGCCTCGGCTGGATCGGCTTCATCGTGGGGTTCCGGCTCGACGCGCGGGAGCTCTCTGGCACCGACGAGCGAGCGGTCGCGTCGGCCGCGCTGCTCAGCTCGCTGCCGTTCGCCGCGGTCGTCGCCGGCGCAGCCGCGGTGCTCCTGCCGGCCGGCCCGCTCGCGGAGCGGCTCCGCGACCCGGTGTTCCTGCGCGACGCGCTCGTCCTCGGCACGGCCGCCTCGATGACGGCCGCGACGGTCCCGCACCTCCTGCCTGCTCGCACGCCGCCGGCCGCCGTCGCGGTCCTCGGCCGGATCGTCCGGCTCGAGGAGATCGCCGGCATCCTCGGGCTCGCCCTCGTCGCGGCGTACTTCCGCCCGCAGGGGGACGCCGTGACCTGGCGGCTCCCCGGGACGGCGTGGCTCATGCTCACCGCCGGCGCGGGCACGCTGCTCGGCCTCGTCGTCCTCGTCCTGCTGCGCCGGGCGCGGAGCGGGCCCGAGTTCTCCGTGCTGACGCTCGGCTCGGTCGCCTTCTCGTCGGGCCTCGCGGGCTACCTGCACCTCTCGTCGGTGGTGGTCTGCTTCGTGGCCGGCGTGATCCTCGCGAACTTCCCGGGGAAGCACCAGGCGCGCTTCCGCGCCGTGCTCGACCTGCTCGAGCGCCCGGTCTACCTCGTGCTCCTCGTCATCCTCGGCGCGCTCTGGCCCACCCGGTCGGTCACCGGCTGGCTCCTCATCCCGGTGTTCGTCGGCGCGCGCTTGCTGGGGCGCTGGGCCGGCGCGAGGGTGGCGGTGCGCATGGGCGCGCTCGACCTCGACGCGGGTGCCCGCCGCGTCGTCATCGTGGCGCCGGTCGGGTCGCTCGCGATCGCCATCGTCGTGAACGCGCAGCTCCTCTATCCCGGCGGCTCCATCGCCGACGCGGTGGTGGCGGTCGTGGGCGGCGCGCTCGCCACCGAGGCGCTCGTCCACACGTTCGGGCGGGGCCGGATCGCGCCCGCCCCCGAGCCGCGCGGGGAGCCGACGCCGTGATCGACGCGGTCCTCCTCGCCCTCCTCGCCGGCCTCATGCACGCGGCGCGCACGTTCTCGACGGGCGGCGCCCCGCCCGCGGGGACCTCCCTCGGCTTCGGCTACCTGCTCCTCACCGCCTTCCTCTCCGGCCGGATCTTCGCCGCGGTGCGGCTCCCGAAGCTCACCGGCTACATCGCGGCGGGCGTCGTGGTCGGCCCGTCCGTGCTCGGGTTCCTCGACTCGGCCGTCGTCGAGAACCTCCAGATCGTGAACGGGGTGGCGGTGTCGCTCATCGCCCTCACCGCCGGGACGGAGCTGCGCCTCGCCCGCATCCGGCCGCTCGCGCGCACCATCGGGATCACCACCGCGATGGGCGTCGTCGGGGGCGCGCTCGCCATCGCCGCGACCCTGCTCCTCCTGCGCGGTCAGCTCCCGTTCCTCTCCGCGCTGCCGGCCCTCCAGGCCGCCGCGGTCGCGCTCGTGCTCGGCGTGGTGCTCGTCGCCCAGTCCCCGGCGGTGGTGGTCGCGCTCTCGGACGAGCTCCGCGCGGACGGCCCCGTGACGCGCGTCGTGCTCGGGGTGGTGGTCCTCGCGGACCTGTTCGTCATCGTGCTCTTCGCCCTCGCCTCCGCGGCCGCGAAGGCGGCGCTCGGGGTCGCGGGCGGGGCGAGCGCCGCGGTCGGGCACATCGCCTGGGAGCTCCTCGGCTCGATCGTGGCGGGGTTCGTCCTCGCGGCGCTCCTCGCCGCCTACCTGCGCTGGGTCCGGCGGGGCGCGACGCTCTTCGTGCTCGCCGCCGCCTTCGTGGTCGCCGAGGTGGGCCAGCGCATCGGGTTCGACCCGCTCCTCGTCTCCCTCACCGCGGGCGTCCTCGTGCGCAACCTCACGCGGCACGGGGACGAGCTGCACGAGCTCGTCTCGGGGGCGTCCCTGCCGGTGTACGTCATCTTCTTCGCCGTCACCGGCGCGAAGCTGCACCTCTCGGCGGTCCCGCCGGTCGCGCTGCCGGTGCTCGCGATCGTGGCGGTGCGGGCGGCCTCGCTGCTCATCGCCGGACGGATGGGCGCGCGCGCGGCGGGCGCGCCGCCGGAGGTGGCCCGCTGGGCGCCGTTCGGGCTCTTGCCGCAGGCCGGGGTCGCGCTCGCGCTCGCGCTCCTCTTCGCGCGGGCGTTCCCGGAGTTCGGGGGCGAGGCCTCGGCGGTGGCGCTCGGGGTCGTGGCGATGAACGAGATCGTGGCGCCCGCCGTGTACCGGCTCGCGCTCCTCCGGAGCGGGGAGGCCGGGCGCGTCGAGGCGCGCCCGACGCCGGCGCCCACGACCGCGCGAGCCGAGCAGGGCTGATTGCGCGGCGCGTCGTGCCCGGCGCGGAGCCGCCGCCCGCCCGGGCGCCCCATGGGGGACCGGCGAGGGCCTCGCTCGCGGCGTAAGCCAGCATGTACGCCCCACGTCGGTGCCTGCGGAGCTGCGCCCGATACGCCCACCGGAGGAATCCCCCATGCCCCGTCTCGCCCTCGCCGCGCTCGCGCTCGCCCTCGCCGGGTCAGCCCGCGCGGAGGACGTCGTCCGCCTCGGCAACCTCAAGTTCGCGCACTACGGCGCGGTCTCGTACATGAAGGATCACTGCGGGAAGTTCGGCCTCAAGGTCGAGGAGATCGTCTTTCCGAAGGGCATCGACATCTTCCCCGCCATCGTGAAGGGCGAGGTGGACCTCGCCGCGAGCGCCGCGGACGCCGCCATCGCGAACCGAGCCGGCGGCGGCCAGATCTACATCGTCGCCGGCTTCGCGAAGGGCGGCGCCAGGCTCGTCGCCGCGACCGACGCGCCCATCAAGTCCGTGGCCGATCTGAAGGGCAAGAAGGTCGGCGTCGCGCGCGGCGGGGCGCAGGAGCTCCTGCTCCTCGCCGAGCTCTCGAAGCACGGGCTCACGTGGTCCGACCGCCCGGGCAAGGACGTCCAGCTCGTCTACCTGCCGTTCGCCGACCTGAACCAGGCGCTCATGCAGAAGCAGATCGACGCCATGTGCCAGTCCGAGCCGCAGTCGTCGCAGGCCATCAACAAGGGGTTCGGGCGCGAGCTCCTGAAGCCGTACGACACGCCGCTCGGCGAGCCGGTGCGCGCGCTCGTGATGACCGAGAAGCTCTACAAGGAGAAGCCGGACGTCGCGCAGCGCGTGCTCGATTGCTTCGTGGACGCGACGAACAAGTTCCTCGCCGATCCCAAGCTCGCCGAGAAGTACGTCGTGGAGCAGATGTTCAAGGGGCAGATCACGAGCCAGGACTACAAGGACGCGATCGCGAACTCGCCCTTCACGCACGACATCACGGTGGAGCACGTGCAGACGACGACCGACCTGATGGTGAAGTACGGGGTCGGCAAGCTGCAGCGCCCGCCGAGCGCGAAGGACTGGGTGAAGCTCGATCTGCTCCAGAAGGCGAAGGCCAAGTCCGAAAAGTGAAGACCGCCCGCTCCCACGCGGCCCGGCTCGCGCGCCAGCTCCTCGTCCCCGCGATCGTGCTCGTCGCGTGGGAGGGCATCTCGCGCGCGGGCTGGGTCTCGCCCATCATCCTCCCCGCGCCGTCGCAGGTGCTCGTCCGCTGGATCGACTACGCCCGCCCGCTCGCGCCCTACGACCCGGCGGAGGGGAGCCGGCTCCGCTGGCTCTTCTCCGGCGAGCTGCCGCACGACGCGCTCGCGAGCCTCATCCGAGTCGCGGGCGGGTTCGCCGTGGGCGCCGTGCTGGCGCTCCCGCTCGGCCTGCTCATGGGCGCGAAGCCCATCGTGTACGAGCTCATGAACCCGCTCGTGCAGATCCTCCGGCCGATCCCGCCCATCGCCTACATCCCGCTCGCGATCCTCTGGTTCGGCCTCGGCAACCCGCCCGCCTTCTTCCTCATCTCGCTCGGCGCCTTCTTCCCCATCCTCATGAACACCATCGCCGGGGTCCGGAACGTGGACGCCATCTACGTGCGCGCCGCGCGGAACCTCGGCGCCTCGGAGTGGACGCTGTTCTGGCGCGTCATGGTGCCGGCGGCGATGCCGTACATCCTCGCCGGCGTCCGCATCGGGTTCGGCGTCGCCTTCATCGTGGTGATCGTCGCGGAGATGATCGCGGTGAACTCCGGCCTCGGGTACCGCATCCTCGAGGCGCGCGAGTACTTCTGGTCCGACAAGGTGATCGCGGGGATGATCAGCATCGGGCTCGCGGGCCTCGGCATCGACGTCGGCATGAACAGCCTCAACGCGTGGCTGCTGCGCTGGCACCGGGGGGTGGAGGGGTGATGGCCGCGTCCGTCGCGGGCGCCGCGCCCGCCATCCAGGTGCGCGGAGTCCGCAAGGTCTTCAGCGGATCCGAGGGCGAGGTCGTGGCCCTCGACGGCATCGACCTCGACGTGGAGCCGGGTGAGCTCGTCTGCCTCCTCGGCCCGTCCGGCTGCGGGAAGTCCACCCTCCTGAACGCCATCGCCGGCTTCTCGCCGCCGACCTCCGGGACCATCGTCGCGAACGGCCGGGCCGTCACCGCCCCGGGCCCGGACCGGGCGATGGTGTTCCAGGAGTACGCGCTCTTCCCCTGGATGACGGTCGAGAAGAACGTGGCCTTCGGGCTCGAGATGGCGAGGGTGCCGGCGCGCGAGCGGCGCGAGCGGGTGGACGCGCTCCTCGGCATGCTCAACCTGCGCGAGTTCCGCGACCGCTTCCCGAAGGACCTCTCCGGCGGCATGCGCCAGCGCGTCGCCATCGCCCGCGTGCTCGCCATCGACTCGCCCATGCTCCTCATGGACGAGCCGTTCGGCGCGCTCGACGCGCTCACCCGCCGGAACCTCCAGGACGAGCTGCTGCGCATCTGGGCGAAGCTCCGCAAGACCATCGTCTTCGTGACGCACGGGATCGAGGAGTCGATCTACCTCGCCGACCGGGTGGTGGTGATGACCTACCGCCCCGGCACGGTGAAGCGGATCGTCCCGGTGACGCTCCCCCGCCCCCGCGATCCCGCCGCGCCGGAGTTCAACGCGCTGAAGCGCGAGATCTCGCAGATGGTGATGGAGGAGCAGGCGCGGCACGCGCAGGCCGAGGTGGGCGGGGCGACGGCGGACTGAGCCGGGCCGAGCCCGCCGGGCGGCGACGGCGCCCGGTCGCCGATCAATCCAGGAAGAGGTCCGGCATCAGCTCTTGCCCCGGCTCGACCGCGTACTTGCCGAGGTCGGTCACGCCGTCCTCGCGGAGCACGTCCTCGTCGATGAAGAAGTTGCCGGTGCAGCTCCGGCTCTCGCGCTTCAGGATCGCGATCGCCGCGTCGGCGACGATCTCGGGCGTGCGGCCGTGGCGCGCGGTGTCCTCGCCGCCGAGCAGGTTCAGCGCCGCGGTCGCGATGACGGTGCGCGGCCAGAGCGCGTTCACGGCGATCCCCTTCTCGCGCAGCTCCTCCGCCATGCCGAGCACGCACAGGCTCATGCCGTACTTCGCCATCGTGTAGGCGACGTGCGGCGCGAACCAGCGCGGGTTCAGGGACAGCGGCGGCGAGAGGTTCAGGATGTGCGGGTTCGCGCTCTTCTCGAGCAGCGGGATGCACGCCTGGGAGCAGGCGAAGGTCCCGCGCGCGTTCACCTGGTGCATGAGGTCGTAGCGCTTCATCGGCGTCTCGACCGTGCCGGCGAGGAAGATCGCGCTCGCGTTGTTCACGAGCACGTCGATCCCCCCGAACCGCTCCTGCGCGGCCTTCACCGCCGCCGCGATCTCCGCCTCGTCGCGCACGTCGCAGTGGACCGCGAGCGCCTTGCCGCCGGCCGCCTCGATCTCCTTTGCGGTCCCCTGGATGGTCCCCGGCAGCTTCGGGTTCGGGACGCTCGACTTCGCGGCGACGATCACGTTCGCGCCCTCGCGCCCGGCGGCGATCCCGATCGCCTTGCCGATGCCCCGGCTCGCGCCGGTGATGAAGAGCGTCTTCCCTTTGAGTGAAGGCATGGAGACCTCGCGCTGGGTTGGTCGGGCAGGATGACGGAGGGACCCGGCGGGGAGCAATGGGACGGACGGGGCGGGGACGATTCCCGATCCCGATCCCGACCTCGACTGGCGGCTGCGACCGCCGACCTCGACCCCCAACCCCGACTTCGACCCCCGATCCGACCCTGACGAGCCGCCGGCGACCCCCGCTCGAGCCTCCCGGGTGATCCAGATCGGCCCCTCCCGAGCCCCTCGCGCCGCCCTCCCACTCCCGGGCAGCCAGCCTCCCGAGCAAGCCTTCGTGCGACCCCACGGGACCCGAGCGCCTGCCGGTCGCGTGTGCGCTAACACCTACACCAACCGGCCGCGATCGCGCGCTGAACGCATTGCCAGCCCGTGAAACGGCCGATCCGGGCGCCCGTTGACTTCGACGGCCGTTGTCCGTAGATCGGGACCATTCAGTGGGAAAAAGTGGCAAGCAGCGGATCAGAGCGGCAGGATCGGCCAGCCCGTGTTCTTCGGAACCTTCAACCACGCGATCGACGCGAAGGGGCGAACGAGCCTCCCGGTGAAGTTCCGCGAGGCGCTGGCCGCGGCGGGCGAGCCGCGGATCGTGCTCATGCAGTACCCGCACTGGCGCGCGGTGCAGGCGCTCCCGCAGTCCGTCTGGAACGAGCTCGTGAAGAAGGTGATGGACGCCTCCCCGCTCGACGCCAGGACGCAGCGGAGCGTCCTCAAGTTCGTGTCCTCCGCGCACGAGGTGGACCTCGACGCGAACGGCCGCGTCCTCGTCCCGCCGGCGCTCCGCGAGTGGGCGGGGCTCGCGAAGGACGTCGTCTGGGTGGGGATGGGCCGGACCATCCACCTCTACGACAAGGCCGCGTACGAGCAGCAGGTGGCTGAGGAGATCCCGAGCGACCAGGTGGTCGACTTCTTCGGGAAGGTCTAGCGGGCGAAGGGAGACGGGCGATGTTCGAGGCGAGACACCAGGACGACGTGACGATCATCCGCGGCGTGGACGAGCTCACGAAGGACGAGCTGTCGGCGATCGCCGCGATCGCGCGGCGCGCCCGCGACGACGGGCGCCGCGTGGTCATCGACCTCAAGAACGTGACGCACCTCCACTACGCGGGCGCGGCGCTCCTCAAGGCGATCCCCGGGCTGCGCGCGGCGGGGGCGAGCCGTTACGTCCGTGATCTCGTCCACGCCGGCGGCGCGGGCGGGCACCTCGAGCTGTTCGAGGACGTGGAGGCGGCCTTCCGGGCGGCGTGAGCGGGGAATTCGTCCATGCTTCGGTACTTCCGAGAGAGATCGTCGAGATCCTGCGCCCCGAGCCGGGCAAGCTCCTGCTCGACGGGACGCTCGGCGGCGGCGGCCACTCGGAGCTCCTGCTCGAGCGGGGTGCGCGCGTGATCGGCCTCGACAAGGACCCGCGCGCCCTCGCGGCCGCCACCGCGCGCCTCGCGCGCTGGGGCGAGGCGTTCCGGGCGGTGCGCGCCGACTTCCGCGACGCGAAGAACGTGCTCTCCGCGCTGGGCCTGGCCGGCGTCGACGGCGCGCTCGTGGACCTCGGCGTCTCCTCCCCCCAGCTCGACCAGGCGGAGCGAGGCTTCTCGTTCTCGCGCCCCGGCCCGCTCGACATGCGCATGGGCGAGGAGGGCGAGCGCCTCGAGGACCTGCTCCGGCGCATCGACGAGCGCGAGCTCGCGCGCATCCTCCGCGAGTACGGCGAGGAGCCGTTCGCCCGCCCCATCGCGCGCGCGGTGAAGCGCGCCGTGGAGTCCGACGAGCGGCTCGACACCGGGCGCCTCGCCGAGATCGTCGCGAAGGCGATCCCCCGCAAGGCATGGCCGCGGCGCATCCACCCGGCGACCCGCACGTTCCAGGCGCTCCGCATCGCGGTGAACGACGAGCTCGGCGCCCTCGCGGCGTGGCTCGACGGGCTCCCCGCCATGCTGAACGTCGGCGGCCGGGCCGCGGCGATCTCCTTCCACTCGCTCGAGGACCGGATGGTGAAGGAGCGCTTCCGCGCGCTCACCCAGGCCTGCACCTGCCCGCCCGACCTGCCCGTGTGCGCCTGCGGCGCGCGCGCGGCGTTCGCGGCGGTGACGCGCAAGGCGATCGTACCGTCCGACGACGAGGTCCTGGGGAACGCCCGCGCCAGGAGCGCGAAGCTGCGCGCCGTGGAGAAGCTCCGGTGAGGCGCGCCCCCGCACGCGGCCGCCCGGCGGCCCCTCCCCGCGCCGCGGCGCGCGCGAGCGCCCTGCCCGTCGCCCGGGCGGCGACGGCGGCGCTCCTCGTCGTGGTCCTCGGCGTCTTCCACATCTGGTCCCGCACGCGCGTGGTCGCGGCGGGATACCGGCTCGGCGCGCTGCAGGCCGAGCACACGAAGCTCACCTCCGAGCACGACCGCCTCCGCATCGAGGTGGAGACCCTCCGCGCGCCGCGCGCGCTCGAGGAGTTCGCTCGGAACAAGCTGGGCATGGCTCCGCCGGACTCCGGTCCGGTGTGGGCGGCAGGCCCGCGCCCCGCTTCGGCGGGCGCGGGCGGGGCGGGCGTGGACGGTGTGGATCACCGATCCGGGCCGGCGGAGCCATCCCTCTCCACGAAGGCTGGGCGGGCGGCGGCGGGGCCCGCGGCGGACTCCGAGCGCGTCGCGCTCCGGGGCCCGCTGCGGGCGGGCCGCTCCGTGCCGCGCGAGAGGTAGCGCGTTGCGCACGGGGCCCGATCCGCGCGCGACCCGCTGGATCGCCGTCCGGATCGGCGCTCTGGCCGCCCTCTTGGCCGCCGGCTTCGCGATCGTCGCCGGCCGCGCGTTCCAGCTCCAGGTGCTGCGCCGGGACGCGCTCGTCGAGGAGATGGTCGACCAGTACCGGCGCCAGCTCGTGCTGAAGCCGCGGCGCGGCGTCATCACCGACCGCTCCGGCGTGCTCCTCGCGGGCAGCGCCGACGCGCGCTCGGTGTTCGCCGATCCCGTGGTCCTCGAGAAGGAGGACGGCCGCGGCGAGGCGCTCCGGAAGGTCTGCCAGGCGCTGAAGCTCGACCCGGGCGCCGTCCGCAGGAAGCTCGCCAAGGGCAGCCGCTTCGTCTGGATCGCGCGGCGGATCTCGCCGTCGCAGGCCGCGCAGGTCGAGGCGATCCTGAAGGCGAGCCGCGTGCGCGGGGTCGCGCTCGTCCCGGAGACGCGCCGCTACTACCCGAAGCTCGAGCTCGCGAGCCAGGTCCTCGGCCTCGTCGGCGACGACGGCGAGGGGCTCGAGGGGGTTGAGCTCGGGCTCGACGAGGTGCTGCGCGGCGAGCCCGCGAAGGTGCCGTCCCTGCGCGACGGCGCCGGCAAGACCGTCCTCGCCCAGGCGCCCACCGCCGGGCAGGCCCGCGAGGGCGCGCGCGTCGAGCTCACGCTCGACCAGGGCATCCAGCTCTCCGCGGAGCGTTCGCTCGGCGCGGCGGTGAGGCGCTCGCAGGCGCTCTCCGGCATGGCGGTCGCCATGGACCCGCGCACGGGCGAGGTGCTCGCCATGGCGAGCTATCCCCCCTCCAACCCGAACGCGCCCAAGCGCGGCGCGGAGCTCCGCAATCGCGTCGTCACCGACTCCTTCGAGCCCGGCTCGACGGTGAAGACCTTCACCATCGCCGGCGCCCTCGCGCGCGGCGCGCTCCACCCGCTCGACCCCATCGACTGCGGCAACGGCCGCTACGCCATCGGGGCCCACGTCATCCACGATCACGAGGCGCTCGGCTGGGCGGGCGCGTCGAAGATCCTGGCGGTGAGCTCGAACATCGGCGCCGCCAAGATCGGCGCGCGCCTGGGGCGCGCGGGGCTCCACGAGTCGCTCGCCGCGTTCGGGCTGGGCGAGCGAACCGGCGTCGGGCTCCCCGGCGAGATCCGCGGCCAGCTCCCGCCGCCGCGCTCCGAGGTCGCCCTCGCGACCCAGAGCTTCGGCCACGGCCTGACGGCGAACGCCCTCCAGATCACCGCCGGCATGGCGGCCATCGCGAACGGCGGCAAGCTCATGCGCCCCATCGCCGTGCGCCGGGTCGTCGATCCGGCGACGGGCGAGGTGCTCCAGGCGGCGTCGCCGGAGGTGGTCCGGCAGGCCGTGCCGCCGGACGTCGCGGAGACGATGACGCGCTTCCTCGTGGGGGTGGTGGAGGATCCGAAGGGGACCGGGAAGCGCGCGCGGCTCGCCGGGTGGCGCGTCGCCGGCAAGACCGGCACCGCGCGCAAGGTCGATCCGGTCTCCGGCGGCTACGCCTCGGACCGGCACTTCAGCTCCTTCGTCGGGTTCGCTCCCGCCGAGGCGCCGCGCGTGGTGGTGGGCGTGTTCCTCGACGAGCCGAAGGGCGACGTGCACGGCGGCGAGGTCGCGGCGCCCGCGTTCCGCGAGATCGTGGAGGACGCCATGCGGCTCATGGGCGTGCCCGCGAGCGGACCGGAGGCCGAGCGGCTCGCGCTCGCGGCGGCGCCTCCCGTCGAGGAGGAGCCGGAGGGGCCGCCCCCCGTCGAGCTGGCGGCGCGCGCGGCCGCCCCCGTGGACGGCGCGAGCGTGGCCGTGCCCTCGCTCGCCGGCCTGCCCGCTCGCTCGGCGATCCGGTCGCTCGAGCAGGCGGACCTCGCCGCCGAGGTAGACGGCTCCGGCAGGGTCGTGCAGCAGTGGCCGGCGGCGGGGAAGGTGGTCGAGCGCGGGACCCGGGTGCGGATGCGGCTCGCGCCGACCGGGTGACCTGGCGCCCACATGGCCGGAAGCCTTGCGGGCGGGCACTAGCGCCGGAGCCCGTTGCTGTAAGATGTGCCGCGCCGCGCCGTGGCGCGTGTCCCAGGTGACACGCCGGCGCGTAACCGGGCGAGCGCACAGGGGAAGAGATTCCGGAGGGCGGCTTGCATTCCGGTGTGGTGAGATGAAGCTCTCGGCAGTCATCCAGGGAACGGGCGCGCGAGGCGAGGTGGCTGGCGATCCCGAGATCGCCCGCGTCACGGGGGACTCTCGCGAGGTCGTCCCGGGCGCGGTGTTCTTCGCCCTCCCCGGGGCGGTGCACGACGGCCACGACTTCGCCGCGCAGGCGGCGGAACGCGGGGCGGTGGCCGTCGTCGCCGAGCGGAAGATCGCGTGCGCTCCGGCCACGCTCCTCCTCGCCCCGTCGTCGCGCCGCGCGATGGCCATCGCCGCCGCGAACTTCCACGGCCGGCCCGCCGACGCGCTCCGCGTGGCGGGCGTCACCGGCACGAACGGCAAGACGACGATCACCTACCTCGTCGAGGCCTGCGCGCGCGCGGCGGACCTGCCCATCGGCCTGCTCGGCACCGTCACGCAGCGCTTCCCCGGCGTCGAGCGGACGGCGACGCACACGACCCCCGAGTCGACGGCCATCCAGGCGGTGCTCGCGGAGATGCGCGACGCCGGCGCGCGGGCGGTGGTGCTCGAGGTCTCCTCGCACGCGCTCGCGCAGGAGCGGGTCGCCGGCATGCGCTTCGCCGCCGCCGGCTTCACGAACCTCACCCGCGATCACCTCGACTACCACGGCGACATGGAGGCGTACTTCGCCGCCAAGCGCCGGCTCTTCACGGAGCACCTCGCACCCGACGGCGTGGCCGTGGTGAACGCGCGCGATCCGTACGGCGCCCGGCTCGCAGACCAGCTCGGCCCCGGGCGTCGCGTCTGGCGCTACGGCACCCGCGCCGAGGACGCCCTCCGCGCCGAGGGCGTCGCCCTGGGGCTCGCCGGCATCGCGGCGACCTTCGTGACGCCGAAGGGGGAGATCGCGATCCGCTCCCCGCTCGTCGGCGCGCACAACCTCGAGAACCTCCTCTGCGCGGCCGGGCTCGCGCTCGCCCTCGGCATCCCGCCGGAGGCGATCGCGCGCGGGCTCTCCGCCTCCCCCGGCGCCCCCGGACGGCTCGAGCGGATCGACGGCCGCGGCATCTCGGCGTTCGTGGACTACGCCCACACCGACGACGCGCTCGCGCGCGCCCTCGAGGCGCTCCGCGCCACCGGACCCCGCCGGCTCCTCTGCGTCTTCGGCTGCGGCGGCGACCGCGATCGCGGCAAGCGCCCGCTCATGGGCGAGGTCGCCGCCCGCGGGGCCGATCTCGTCGTCGTCACGAGCGACAACCCGCGCACCGAGGCGCCGGACGCGATCATCTCGGACGTGCTGCCCGGCCTCGAGCGGGCGGGCGCGCCGCGGCTCACGACCGCGGCGGCGCAGGGCGGCGGGCGCGGCTTCCTCGTCGAGCCGGAGCGCCGCGCGGCGATCGCGCTCGCCCTGTCCCTCGCGCGCGCGGGCGACGCCGTGCTCATCGCCGGCAAGGGGCACGAGGACTACCAGATCGTCGGCACGACGAAGCACCCCTTCTCCGACCGCGAGGAGGCCCAGAGGGCCCTCCGCACCGCATGATGGCGACGCAATGACCGTCCCCCACTTCTCCTCCGACGAGCTCGCCGCCGCGACCGGCGGGCGCTGGATCGGCGCCCCGCCCGCGGAGGTCGCCGGCGTCTCGACCGACACCCGCACGCTCGCGCCGGGCGCGCTGTTCGTCGCCCTCGTGGGCGAGCGCTTCGACGCGCACGCCTACCTCGCCGAGGCGGCCGCGAAGGGCGCCGTCGCCGCGGTCGTGGCCGACGGCCGCGCGCCGGCCGGGGCGCCGCTGCCGCTCCTCTCGGTCCCGGACACCCTCCCCGCGCTCGGCGCCATCGCGCGCCACCACCGCCGCCGGTTCCAGATCCCCGTCGTCGGCGTCACCGGCTCGAACGGCAAGACCACGACCCGCGAGATGATCGCGGCGATCCTGGCGACGCGCGGCCCCGCCCTGAAGACCGAGGGCAACCTCAACAACGAGGTGGGCGTCCCGCTGACGCTCCTCGGCCTCGGGCCGGAGCACCGCTCGGCAGTCGTCGAGATGGGGATGAGCCACCCCGGGGAGATCACGCGCCTCGCCGCCATCGCCGAGCCGTACGTGGGGGTCGTGACGCTCGCCGCGCCCGCCCACCTCGAGGGGCTCGGCACCCTGGACGCGGTCGCCGACGCGAAGGCCGAGCTGTACCGGGGGCTGCCGGAGACCGGCATCGTCATCGCCAACGCGGACGATCCCCGCATGCTGCGGCGCGCCCAGGCGAGCGGCCACCGGATGCTCACCTTCGCCGCGGCGGCGGGCCGGCGCGGCGACGTCGTCGTGCTCGAGATCGCCTCGCAGGGGGACGACGGGCTCCGCTTCGTGCTCGGCATCGGCAACCGCGAGGTGGAGGTGCACATCCCGGCGCTGGTGGGCGCGCACAACGCCGCGAACGCGGCGGCGGCCGCGGCGACCGGCGTCGCCCTCGGCTGCAGCGATCGCGAGATCGCGCAGGGGCTCGCGGCGGTCCGCCCGGTGGGGCGCCGCCTGCGCCTCGACCGGCTCGCCTCGGGCCTCCGGCTCGTCGACGACTGCTACAACGCGAACCCCTCCTCGATGTCCGCGGCGCTCCGCACGCTCGTCGATCTCGCGCGGCCCGACGCCCGGCCGGTGGCGGTGCTCGGCGACATGCTCGAGCTCGGCGCGTTCGAGGAGGAGGCCCACCGCGCCCTCGGCGCGGAGGCCGCCCGCGCGGGCGTCTCCCTCCTCGCCGCGTTCGGGCCGAGGGCCCGCGCCACCGCCGAGGCGGCGCGCGCCGCCGGCCTCGAGACCTTCCACACCGACGACATGGACGCGCTCGTCCGCTGGGCCCGGGCCGCGATCGCGCCGTCGAACGACGTCCTCCTCGTCAAGGGCAGCCGCGGCATGAAGCTCGAGCGGCTCGTCGAGGCCCTCCGCTAGATGCTCTACCACCTCCTCTACCCGCTCTCCGGGCAGTTCGGGCTCTTCAACGTCCTGCGCTACCCGTCGTTCCGCATCGTGGCGGCGGGCCTCGTCGCGCTCCTCATCGGGCTCCTCTTCGGGCCGCTGTTCATCGAGCGGATGCGCGTGCTCCAGTACGGGCACACGAACGTCCGCGAGGACACGCCGGAGCGGCACAAGAAGAAGGCCGGCACGCCGTCGATGGGCGGCGCGCTCATCCTCTTCGCCGTCACGGTGTCGACGCTGCTCTTCGCCGACCTCGCGAACCGGCTCGTCTGGGCGGCGCTCCTCGTGACGCTCGGCTACGGCGCCATCGGCTTCTGGGACGACTGGCTCAAGATCTCCAAGAAGAACTCGAAGGGGCTCGCCGGGAAGAAGAAGCTCCTCCTCCAGGTGCTCGTGGTGCTCGTCGTCTACTACGGGTTCCTCACCGACGGGCAGCTCCGCCGGGTGGACGGGTTCCCGTTCGTCACGGTGGGCAGCCTCGTCGACCTGCACCTCACGCTGCCGTTCGTGCCGACGCACCTCTTCGCGCCGTCGCTCGGCGCGCTCTACCTGCCGTTCATGATCTTCGTCGTGGTCGCCACGTCGAACGCGGTGAACCTCACCGACGGCCTCGACGGCCTGGCCATCGGCCCGACGATCGTCTCGTCGATGACGTTCCTCGCGCTCTCGTACGTCGCGGGCGCGACCATCGCGGGCTTCAGCCTCGCCGAGTACCTGCGCATCGCGTACATCCCGGGGGCCGAGGAGCTGGGCGTCTTCTGCTCGGCCATCTTCGGCGCCAGCATCGCCTTCCTCTGGTACAACACGTACCCTGCGTCGGTGTTCATGGGCGACGTCGGCTCGCTGGCGCTCGGCGGCGGCCTCGGCATGCTCGCCGTGCTCACCAAGAACGAGGTGGCGAGCGCGATCCTCCACGGCGTGTTCCTCGCCGAGACGGTCAGCGTCATCCTGCAGGTCTGGTCCTTCCGGACCACCGGCAAGCGCATCTTCCGCATGGCGCCCATCCACCACCACTACGAGCTCAAGGGCTGGGCGGAGCCGAAGATCATCGTGCGCTTCTGGATCATGTCGATCATGCTCGCCCTCGTGGCGCTCATGTCGCTCAAGCTGAGGTAGCGGCCTTGAGCACCCCCGATCTGAAGGGCAAGCGCGTCACCGTCGTCGGCCTCGCCAAGAGCGGCGTGGCGGCGGCGCGCCTCTGCGCGCGCGAGGGCGCGCGCGTCACCGTCACCGACCGGCGCGGCGAGGAGCACCTCTCCGCCCCGCTCGCCGCGCTCGCCGGCGCGAGCGTGCGCCGCGCGCTCGGCGGCCACGATCCCGCCGACTTCGAGCACGCCGACCTCGTCGTGGTCTCGCCCGGCGTCCCCATGGCGATCCCCGAGCTCCGCGCGGCCCGCGCGCCAGGCGTGCCCGTGTGGGGCGAGGCGGAGCTCGCCGCCCGCTTCCTCCCCGCGGTGCCGATCGTCGCGATCACCGGGACGAACGGGAAGAGCACGACGACCGCGCTCGCCGGCGCCCTCTTCGCGCGCCACCGGCGGACGTTCACCGGCGGGAACCTCGGCACCCCCCTCTGCGAGCACGTCCTCGAGGGCGGCGGCGCGGAGGTGGTCGTCCTCGAGCTCTCGTCCTTCCAGATCGAGGGGCTCCTCTCGCTCCGCCCGCGCGTGGCGGCCATCCTGAACGTCACCCCGGATCACCTCGACCGCTACCGCGACGTGGACGACTACGCCGCCGCCAAGGCGCGGCTCTTCGCGCTCCAGCAGGCGGACGACCACGCCGTCGCGAACGCCCGCGACCCGCGCGCGCTCGCCATGGCCGAGAGCTCGCGCGCCGCGCTGCACACCTTCGGCTTCGGCCCCCCCGCGCCCGACGGCGCGCGCGATCCGGGCGGCGAGCCGGGGGCGGGCGGCGCGACCGAGCTGTGGATCCGGCGCGGCGGCGGCGCGCCCGAGCGCTTCCGCCTGGCCAACCGGGCGCTCCGCGGACGGCACAACCGCGAGAACGCGATGGCCGCCGTGCTCTCGGCGCGGCTCCTCGGCGTGCCGGGCGACGCGGTGCAGGCGGGGCTCGACGCGTTCCCCGGCCTGCCGCACCGGCTCGAGCTCGTCTCCGAGCGGGGCGGGGTGGAGTGGGTGAACGACTCGAAGGCGACCAACGTCGACTCCACCTACGTCGGCCTCTCCGCCTTCCCGGCCGGCGCGCCGCGCGTCGTGCTCGTCATGGGCGGCCGCGGCAAGGGAGCGCCGTACGCCCCCCTCCGTCCGCTCTTCCCCGGCCGCGTGAAGGCGCTCCTCACCGTCGGCGAGGACGCGCCCGCCGTCGAGCGCGAGCTCGGCGATCTCTGCCCCACCGAGCCCTGCGGCACGCTCGAGGCCGCGGTGCGTCGGGCGGCGGCCCTCGCCCGTCCGGGGGACGCGGTCCTCCTCTCTCCGGCCTGCGCGAGCTACGATCAGTTCCGCAGCTACGAGGAGCGTGGCGCCGCGTTCCGCCGCCACGTCGCGGAGCTCTCATGAGCCGAGCCGAGGACACGTCCGCGCCGCGCGCCGGGGCCCACATCGACGGGCTCCTCCTCGGCGCGCTGCTCGCGCTCACCGCGCTCGGCGCGGTGATGGTGTACTCGGCGAGCGCGATCCCGGCGTCACAGAGCGCGCGGCTCGGGCACGACGAGTTCTACTACCTGAAGCGGCAGCTCCTCGCGGCCGGGGTGGGGGTCGGGCTGCTCGTGGCCGCGCTCCGCCTCGGCGCCCGGAGGATCTCGGCGCTCGCCTACCCGCTCCTCGCCGTCACCTTCTTCACCCTCCTCCTCGTGCCGGTGCTCGGGAAGACCGCCGGCGGCGCGCAGCGCTGGATCCCGCTCGGCCCCCTGCAGTTCCAGCCCGCCGAGGCGGCGAAGGTGGCGCTCGTCCTCTACCTCGCGCGCTCGCTCGCGCGGAAGCAGGAGAAGGTCCGGATCTTCTCCATCGGGCTCCTCCCCCACCTCCTCGTGACGGGCGCGCTCGTCGCCCTCTGCCTGTGGCAGAGCGACATGGGGACGGGGGTCATCCTCTTCCTCGTCCTCTTCGCGATGCTCTTCGCGGCGGGCGCGCGCGTCTCCTACCTCCTCGGCGCGGGGTTGCTCGCCCTGCCCGTCGCCTGGCACCTCGTGAAGTCCACGCCCTACCGGTACGAGCGCGTCATGGCGTTCCTCGATCCGGAGCGCTACCGCTACGGGCCCGGGTTCCAGCTCTGGGAGTCGCTCCTCGGCACCGCGCACGGCGGCTGGCTCGGCCAGGGGCTCGGCCAGGGCAAGGGCAAGCTCTTCTACCTGCCGGCGGCGCACACGGACTTCATCGCGGCGGTGATCGCGGAGGAGACGGGGCTGCTCGGGATCCTGCTGCTCGTCTCGCTGTACGCGGTGGTGGTCTGGCGCGGCGTGCGCGCCGCGCTGCACGCGTCCGAGCCGTTCGGCTGCTACGCGGCGCTCGGCGTGACCTCGCTCGTCGGCGCGCAGGCGCTCGTGAACCTGGCGGTGGTGTTCGGCCTGTTGCCGACGAAGGGGCTCACCCTGCCCTTCGTCTCCTACGGCGGCTCCTCGCTCATGACGCTCCTCGGGGCGGCGGGCGTCCTGCTCACGGTGAGCGGCGAGCGCGGCGGGTTCTTGCGCCGCGCGCCCTCGGCGGTGATCGTGCGCCCGGGCGCCGAGCGGTCGCGGGCGGCCGGGGACGCACGGCTCGACACGGGTGCGGAAGGGACGACGTCATGAGGATGCTCATCGCCGGCGGCGGCACCGGGGGCCACGTCTTCCCCGGCATCGCCCTCGCGGAGGAGGTGGTCGGGCGCCACCCGGCGAACGACGTCGTCTTCGTCGGCACCGGGCGCGGGCTCGAGGCGAAGGTCGTCCCCGCGGCGGGGTTCCCGATCGAGCTCATCGACGTGAAGGGGCTGAAGGGCAAGGGGCTCCTCTCGCTCCTCGTGAACCTGCTCCTCATCCCGCGCGCGCTCCTCCAGTCCTACCGGATCCTGCGCAAGTGGCGGCCGGACGTGGTGATCGGGGTGGGCGGCTACGCGAGCGGGCCCGTGGTGCTCGTGGCCTCGCTGCTCAGGATCCCGACGGCGGTCCAGGAGCAGAACGCGATCGCCGGGTTCACCAACCGGGTGCTCGGGCGGTTCGTCGAGGCGGTCTTCACCGCCTTCCCGGAGGCCGCGCGGCACTTCCCCGGCCGCAAGGTGTACCAGCTCGGCAACCCCATCCGCCGCAAGCTCATGGAGAACTACATGCGGCCGGACGTCGAGCACGACCGGCTGCGGCTCCTCGTCTTCGGCGGATCGCAGGGCGCGCACGCGCTCAACATGCGCGTCGTCGAGGCGCTCCCGCACCTCGCCGACCTGCGCGACGGGCTCCGCGTCACCCACCAGACCGGCGCGCGCGACCGCGAGCAGGTCGAGAAGGGCTACCGCGCCTGCGGGTTCGAGCCGGACGTGCGCGAGTTCATCCACGACATGAGCGCGGCGTACGCCGGGGCCGACCTCGTCGTGTGCCGCGCCGGCGCGACCACGCTCGCCGAGCTCACCGTCTGCAAGAAGCCGTCGATCCTGGTCCCCTTCCCCGCCGCCGCCGACAACCACCAGGTGCTGAACGCGCGCAGCCTCGTGGACGCGGGCGCGGCGGTCATGATCGAGGAGCGCGACCTCACCGGCGAGCTGCTCGCCGCGGAGATCCGCTCCGTCCTCACCCACCCCGAGCGGCGCGAGCGGATGGTGCGCGCCGCGGGGCGGCTCGGCAGCCCGCAGGCGGCGAAGGAGATCGGCGACGTGTGCGCCGAGCTCGTGCGCCGCCGCTGGGGCTCCCCCGCCGGCCAGGAGCGCGCCCCCGGCCACGGCCCCGTCCGCCCACCCGACCTCGCCTGACCGCCCGGACCCCCACGCGATGAGCCTCTTCCGTTCCAGACCCGCCAAGATCCACTTCGTCGGCATCGGCGGCATCGGCATGAGCGGCATCGCCGAGGTGCTGCTGAACCTCGGCTACGCCGTCTCCGGCTCCGACCTGAAGGAGTCGGAGATCACCCGCCGCCTCGCCGGCCTCGGCGGCCGGATCGAGCGGGGCCACGCGGCGCAGCACGTCGAGCAGGTCGACGTGGTCGTCACCTCCTCGGCGGTCCGCCGGGACAACCCGGAGGTCGTCGAGGCGCGCCGCCGCAAGATCCCGATCATCCCCCGCGCGGAGATGCTCGCCGAGCTCATGCGGCTCAAGTACGGGGTGGCCATCGCCGGCTCGCACGGGAAGACCACGACCACCTCGCTCGCGGCGCACCTCCTCGCCCACGCGGGCCTCGACCCGACGGCGGTGGTGGGCGGCAAGGTGAACACCTTCGGCTCGAACGCGAAGCTCGGCCGGGGTGACTACATGGTCGTCGAGGCGGACGAGTCGGACGGCTCGTTCCTCCACATCCCGCCGACCATCGCGATCGTCACGAACATCGACCCGGAGCACCTCGATCACTGGAAGACCGAGGAGGCGCTGCGGCGGGGCTTCCTCGACTTCGTGAACCGCGTCCCGTTCTACGGCCGCGCGATCCTGTGCATCGACCACCCCACCGTGCAGTCGCTCCTGCCCGAGGTGGAGAGCCGCTACGTCACCTACGGCGAGGGCCACCAGGCCGACTACCGCGCCGAGGCGATCGAGGTCTCCGGCCACGCGGTCCGCTTCGACGCCTTCCGGCGCGAGGAGCCGCTGGGCCGCTTCGAGGTGAAGCTCGTCGGGCGCCACAACGCGCTCAACGCCCTCGCGGTCGTGGCGCTCGCCGACGAGATGGGCGTGCCGCCCGACGTCACCCGCGCGGCGCTCGCCTCGTTCGGCGGCGTGCAGCGCCGCTTCACGGTGCGCGGGGAGGCGGGCGGCGTGACGGTGGTCGACGACTACGGCCACCACCCGGCGGAGGTGAAGGCGACCCTGCTCGGCGCGCGCGAGGCCTTCCGCCGGCGGGTGGTGTGCCTGTTCCAGCCGCACCGCTACACGCGCACGCGCGACCTGCTCCCGGAGTTCGCGACCGCCTTCAACGACGCGGACGTGCTCGTCCTCACCGACATCTACGCCGCCGGCGAGGAGCCCATCCCCGGCGCGACCTCCGAGGCGCTCGCCGAGGCGATCCGCGCCTGCGGCCACCGCGACGTCTCGCTCGCGCCCCGCGCCGAGCTCGCCCGCGCGGCGCGCGCGCGGGTGCGGCCCGGCGACATCGTCCTCACCCTCGGCGCGGGCGACATCACCGCGGTCGGCCCCGAGCTGCTCGGGCTGCTCGAGGGCTAGCGTGCCGGGCGCGGTCTTCGGGGCGGGCGCCGCCGACTGGCGCGCGGAGCTCGCGCGGCGAGTGCGCGGGGAGCTCGTGCGCGACGCGCCCCTCGCGCCGCGCACGGCCGTGCGGGTCGGCGGCTCGGCCGACCTCCTCGTCCGCCCGGAGGATCCCGACGCGCTCGCGGCGCTGCTCCGCGCGGTCCGCGAGCTCGGGGTGCCGCTCACGATCCTGGGCGGCGGCGCGAACACCCTCGTCGCCGACGCGGGCGTGCGCGGCGTCGTCCTCCGGCTGCCGCAGGGGTTCGGGGAGGAGCGCCGGGAGGGCTCCCGGCTCGTGCTCGGCGCCGGCGCGCCCACCACCCGGCTGTGGATCCAGGCCCACGCAGCGGGCCTCGTCGGGGTGGAGTTCGTGGCGGGCATCCCCGGCACGCTCGGCGGCGCGGTGGCGATGAACGCCGGGACGACCCTCGGAGAGATGAAGGACGTCGTCACCGAGGTCGAGCTCGCGACCGCCGACGGCGCGGGGTTCGTCCCCGCCGCGGCGCTCGGCTTCGCCTACCGCACCTGCCGCCTCCCCGCGGGCGCCGTCGTCACGCGGCTCGCGGTGACCCTGCGGCCGGGCGACGTGGCCGAGAGCGCGCGCGTCATGCAGGAGGACCGCGATCGGCGCCGGCGGACACAGCCGCTCGACCGTCCCACCTTCGGCTCGACGTTCACGAACCCCCCGGGCGACTTCGCCGGCCGGCTCATCGAGGCCGTCGGCCTCAAGGGGTACCGTGTCGGGAACGCCACGTGGTCGGACGTCCACGCGAACTTCATCTCGAACCTCGGCGGGGCCACCGCGCGCGACGTCCTCGCGCTCATGGCGCTCGCGCGGCGCAAGGTGAAGGAGCGGTTCGGCCTCGCGCTCGAGACCGAGGTCCGGCTCGTGGGCGAGTTCCTTGCAGAGGAGCTCGAGGCGCTGCGCGGGGAGTGAGCCGCGGAATGGTGAGCGAGGTCGCGGTAGGGTTCGAGGTCGCTGTCTGAGGATCGGGAGACGGACAATGGGCAAGTGGACGGGCAAGAAGGTCGCGGTGCTGTATGGCGGTCGCTCCTCGGAGCGCGAGGTCTCGCTCCGCACCGGCGCCGCCTGCGCCGACGCGCTCCGCACGAAGGGCCACGACGTCGCGCTCGTGGACGTGGACACCGAGCTCGCCGCGCGGCTGCGCGAGCTCCGGATCGACGTCGCCTTCGTCGCGCTGCACGGCCGCTGGGGCGAGGACGGCTGCGTGCAGGGGCTCCTCGAGTGCATGGAGATCCCGTACACCGGCTCCGGCGTCACCGCGTCCGCGATGGGCATGGACAAGACGGTCTCGAAGGCGATCTTCAAGGCGCTCGGCCTCGACGTCATCGAGTACCGCGCGTTCCCGCCCGGGCGGGCCGCCGAGATCCGCGCCTCGGACCTCCCCTTCGGCGTGCCCTGCGTCGTGAAGCCCGCCGGCGAGGGCTCCTCGGTGGGCGTGCAGATCGTGAAGGACGCGGCCCGGCTCGCCGACGCGTGCCGCGAGGCGGCCCGCTACAAGGGCGACGTCATCGTCGAGCGCTACGTGAAGGGCACCGAGGTGAACGTGGCCGTGCTCGAGGGCAAGGCGCTCGGCGCGATCGAGATCGCCCCCGCGAACGAGTTCTACGACTACGCCGCCAAGTACACCGCCGGGACGACCAAGTACTACTACCCGGCCCGCATCCCCGAGGCGCACGTGGCGCGCGTGATGGCCGCCGCGGAGGTCGCGCACCGCGGCCTCGGCTGCAGCGGGGTGAGCCGCGTGGACTTCATCGTGGCTCCCGACGGCACGCCGTTCATCCTCGAGGTGAACACCCTCCCCGGCATGACGGCGACCTCTCTCGTGCCGAAGATCGCCGCCGGCCTGGGGCTCGCCTTCCCCGATCTGTGCGAGCGCATCCTCGACGGCGCCGCGCTCAAGGCGTAGGCCGCGCCGCCGGCCCCTGCGCCCGCAGCAGCGCCGGGACCTGGAAGCGCCACACGTAGCCGACCCGCAGCTCGAGCGGCGGGGCGTCCGCGGTGACCCCGGCGTTCAGCGCCGCCCTGAGCTCGCCGCCGCGCACCGGCACGATCGCTCCGAGCCCGAGCACGCTCGGGCGATCGGCGAACCGCCACCCGGCGTACCCGCGCCACTCGAGCTCGACCGCCGCGCCCGACGGGCCGCTCGCGCGCAGGGTCCCGCCGTAGGCGAACGCGTCGTCCTGCCGGTTCTGCGCGAACTGCCAGGAGACGAAGCCGACCCGCCCGAGCGCGCGCAGGCGCGCCGCGCCGAGCGCGCCGAGGTCCTTGCCCGCGAGGAGGTCGATCGCGTAGCCCGGCGCGTTCGTGAACCGGCGCGAGGCGAGCCCCTTGCCCGTGGCCGACTTCACGCTGAGCCGGAGGCCTACCGCGGGCGCCGCGCGCTCCCGGAGGAGGAGGAAGCGTGCGCCGAACCGGGCGTCTCCCGGGGTGCCGTCCGCACGGTAGCGCGCTCCGAGCCGGTGCTGCGTCGCCGTGGAGGTGCGCCAGATCTCGATGGGCGTCCCGTCCACCTCCAGCGCGGCGGTCTCGCGGAACGGAAACAGCAGCCGGAGGTAGGGGGTGGCGGCGTGATCCCGGAGCGCGAGGCCGGAGACCTGTGCCGCGGCGGACAGCTCCACCTCCACGCGCGTCCCGATCACGGGGTCGACGTTGGGCAGGACCGGGAGCGCGTTGTAGCCCATCATGCCGGGGACGAGCGGCCAGTCGGGCGAGCCGGGCCACGCCGCGGTCGCAGCGGCGGCGAGGGACGCGAGCAGCAGGGACGCGCTCAGCACGTTGGCTGACGCTAGGTGCGGGCGCTGCCCGCGCGCGACTCCCCGGTCGCGCCGGACGCGCCGCGTCGGCCCATCGACCGCGGGCGCAGCCCGCGCGCCCTTCCCCCGATGGTGTCGCGCGCGACGCGCATGCATGCGAGACTGCGCCGCCGCGCCCGGGACGCGGGCGCGCGACGCAAGGAGAATGCCCGATGCGCACCCCCACCCTCGCCCTCGTCGCCCTGCTCGGCGCCCTCGCCGGCCTCGCCGCCTGCGATCGCCGCCCCGGACCCGGTGAGCCGGTGAGGATCACGGTGACGAAGCGCGGCTTCGAGCCCTGGAAGGTGCAGGCGAGGAAGGACGTCCCCCTCACCCTCGTGGTCACGCGCACCACCGACGAGACCTGCGCGAAGGAGCTCGTGCTCCCCGAGCTCGGCATCCACCAGCCGCTGCCGCTGAACGAGCCGGTCACCGTCTCCTTCACGCCGGCGCGCGCCGGCGAGCTCAGGTACGCCTGCGCGATGAACATGTTCCAGGGCGTCATCGAGGTGCGGTGACGCCGGCGTGCGCCGCGCCGCGCTCCGGGTATACCTCTCTGCCGCTCTCCGAAGGTCCCCTTGCGCACGCTCCTCTACGTCCTCTCCATCATCGCGGTGAACGCGGCCTTCGTCGTGTTCCCGCCCGTCCGGCCGCCCTGGGGCGGCGTGTTCTCGTTCGCGACGCTGCTCGTGGGCGCGACGTTCATCCTGCGCGACTACGCCCAGCAGGAGATCGGCGGCAAGGTGTGGCTCGCCTCGCTCGCGGGCGCGCTCATCACCGCCGCGTTCAACCCGCGGCTCGCGCTCGTGTCCGGCGGCGCCTTCTTCGCGGCCGAGCTCCTCGACCAGCTCGTGTTCACGAAGGTGCGCGGCTCGTTCCGCGCGCGCGTGCTCTGGTCGCAGCTCGCCGGCGTGGCGCTCGACACTGGCGCGTTCCTCGTGGGGATCGCCTTCGCCCTCGGCATCCCCTGGAGCTGGGCGAGCTACCTGACCATGAGCGCCGGGAAGCTCGCGGCGCTGTCGTACCTCGCCGTCGCCCGCCGGCGCCCGGCGCCGCCGCGGGGCGCGCTCGCCTGACCGGGAGCGCGCTCGGCTCAGCGCTTCGGCGCGAGCGCCTCGAGGCGCCGGATCCACTCGTCCGAGAGGCCGCGCGCGCGGGCGCCGCGAAGCAGCACCTCCAGGTAGGCGGGTGACGGCGGCGCGTCACTCGCCAGGCGGCGCGAGTTGGTGGCGCGGTAGGCGATGGCGGGGACGTGCGGGCCGCCGTCGACCGGCGAGAGCTCCACCTCGAACGCCTCGTACAGCCCGGAGACCGCCCCCTCCCTGTGATCGGCGAGGCCGCGCGACGGGCCGGGCATGGGCAGGGCGATCCCCTCGACGACGTCGCCCGGCGAGCGGGCGAGGTTCGCCACTGCGCCTCCCCACGCGCGGGAGAGCACGTCGAACGCCAGGCGGTAGCCGACGAGCCGCACGCGCCGGGCGCCCTCGAACGACGGCGCCGCGTAGCCGTGCTCGTGGGCCCACGCGGCGAACGCCTCGCCGTCGAGCGACGAGCCGTACACGAACCAGACGAAGTCCGGTCCCGCGGTCGCCTCGTGCGCCTTGCCGAAGAGGGGGAGCTTCATGCAGTCGGCGATCTACCGCGGAACGTCGCGGGGCGCTCGTGCCCGGGAGAGGCGCGCGCCGCGCGGCGGCTTCCACGTGCGCCGGCACCCCACCTCGCCATCCATCGTGACGCCTCCGTTCTCCGGAGGGCGACGATCGCCCAGACGGCCCTTCACGGCGAGTACCCGTGCGGAGCGTGAAAGCCCATCGGCCGAACCGCGGACCCTCGGGCGGCGGCGACTGCGCTACGGCGCCCGGCCGCTCTCGCCCCGCTCGAGCCGCTCCCTGAGATCGCGCACGCCCTGGCGGTCGTCGGACCAGAGGAGCCCGAGGTGGATCGTGCGGGGCGGCACCCCGTCGTCGTCCGCGACGTCGTAGAGCGCCTTGAGCCGCCAGCGCTCCTGCTCGCAGGCCTTCTTGATCTCGAACCGCACCTCGTGGCCGGTGCGCCGCAGCGCCTCGAGCGCGGCGGCGGCTTCGTCGGGGAGGAACACGGGGGGATGAGAGCACGGAGTGACCGGCGGGCCAAGGGCGCGGGGCAGCCTCCGCTTCCCGCGGCGCGCCCTCCCGAGCGCTCGCTCGCAGCTCGCGACGGCGCCCCGGCCGCGAGCTCGCGACCGGGGCGCCGGGGTGCCGCCGAGATGATCAGTAGCTCGTGACTTCCGTCCCCCGGGTGAACTCCCGCGTCACGCCGGAAGCCGGCGTGACGAAGTCCGGCCGCATCATCTCGTTGTCCTCGTGGTCGATGATGTGGCAGTGCCAGACGTAGTTGTACGTATCGTCGCCCGATGGGTCGAACGCGAACCTCGCCGCCGCGGTGGTGGCCGTGTCGGTGGGCCCCCACCGCACGAGGATGCGCGTCACCATCCCGGGCGGCGCCTGGACGGTGTCCTTCCAGCCGCGCTCGTAGGTGACCGCGGGCAGCACCGGCCCCTGCAGGTAGGGCGTGACGTCGGGGTTTCCGCCCACGACCGGGACGCCCGTCCGGACCGGGTAATCGCGGCGCAGGGCGGTCGCGATCTTCTCCGAGGTGTCCTGCGGCGTGTCCTTCGTCCCGTACGCGAGCGGCGGGCCGTAGCCCGGACAGTAGGTCGTGCCCATGGGGTCGACGGGCGTGCAGCCCTTCGGGAAGGCCAGGGCGTACGCGGCCGCGTACTTCGCGGCGTCGAACCTCTGCCGGCTGAGGATCTGGAACTGCACGAGGTGGAGGTGGATCGGGTGCGCGTCGGCGGTCGTGTTCACGATCTCCCAGACCTCGACGTCGCCCTCCACCGGGACCTCGGAGTAGGCGAGGTCGTCACCGTCCCGAGGCGTGAAGTCCGTCCTCGGCTCGCCCATCGCCGCGACGCCGGTCCACTTCGTGTTGTTGACGAGGATCTCGAGCGGGCCACCCGGATACGCGGTGAGCGCGCCGTTGATGGGGTTCACCGCGGTCATCGGCATGCCCATCACCTCGTTGAGCGTGAGCTGCCGGACGAGATCGGGGGCGACGCTCGGCGTCACCGCGCCGGGCTGGACGAGCCGCTGCATGGGCTGCTTGCGGACGATCGCGCGGGGCGCGGCCGGATGGTTGGGGGTTCCCGGCGCCGCGGGGCCGATCTGGAGCTGGAGGATCTGGCCGGTAGTGGAGCCGTTCGGCGTCGCGCCCCCGGGATTGGGGGCGCGCGCCGTGTTCCGCAGCAGCAGGGTCTGGCCGGCGTAGTTCGTGAAGTCGACGATGATCTCGTACCGCTCGCCCGGCATGATCACGAGCTTCTGCGGGATCGTCTTCGTCCCGCTGGGATCGATCTTCGCGGGCGCGTCGAGGTAGCCGCCGTCGGTCCCGATCACCCACAGCGCCGGGCCGTTCACCTTCGTCTTCGGGTTCGTGAGGAAGAGCTCGTAGGTGCGCGCGTTCGAGCCGTTCACGAAGAGGAAGCGGTGCCGCTTCGCCGGGATCGTGAGGCGCGGCCACACCTTCCCGTTCACCGCGATCGCGTCGCCGAGGAACTCCGGGTTCCAGTACGGGTGCTCGGGGTTGAGCGCCCAGCCCGGGCTCGGCGCGGTGAAGCCGCCGTTCAGGCCTGCGGTGAACCAGAGCTCACCGTTCGTGTAGAACCTCCGGTCCTGGATGATGATGGGGATCGTCTCCTCGACGGCCGGCAGGAAGTCCGCGAGCTTCGCCGGATCGTCCTTCAGCGGGTACGCGCCGGCGAGCCCCGCGTAGACGTTGAGACGCGTCGCGCCGAGCGTGTGATCGTGGAACCAGAGCGGCGCGGCCTCCTGGACGTTGGGGTACGTGTAGACGGCCTTGCCCGGCGCGGCGTCCTCGGGCCCTTCGTAACCCTTGGTGTAGTACTTCGGGCCGAACCGCGAGTCCTCGCCCAGGTCCGGGGTGAACCACGAGTCCGGGGAGCCGTCGACCTCGGCCGGCACCTCGCCGCCGTGGAGGTGCGCCACCGCCGGGATCGGTCCGTCGTAGTCGAAGGCGCACGGATCCCCGGGGGGCGGGTACATGACGAAGGCGCCGTTCGCGTCCGTCCACTCGTTCATCGCGGCCTTCATCATGCAGCCGAGGCTGAGGGGATCCGCCCAGTGCAGCGTCTGGTCTGTGCTCGTCCGGTACGCGTCGAGCTTCGTGGTGGCGACCGTGCCGAGCTCGTTCACGTACGTGATCTCGGTCGGGATGCCGCGCTGCGCGACGACGACGGGACCGAGGTACGTGTCGAGAGTCTCGCCCGACGTCGGACAGCCTCCGGCCCGGTACGCCCACGTCGTCGTGGGGCCGTAGAGCTTCCCCGGCAGCATCTGCGCCTTCACCTCGCACATGTGCAGCGAGAGCTTCCCGGGCGTCCTCGTAGCGGAGTCGTACCCGTAGTGCGTGTCGATGGTCCAGGGCGGCGTGTCCGCGGCCTGCCCGCCCTGGAGGTTGATCCGCGGTAGCTCCTCCATCCACTTCGGGATGGCGCTACCGGCCAGCACCGTCGGCGGCACTTGACCCGCTCCAGCGCTCGCCCACCCCGCCGCCAGCAACGCCGCCACACCGCGCAGCCACCTGCCCGTCCGCCTCGTCGTCTTCATGTTTCCCCCCCTGCCGACTCCCACGACGCTAGGTGCTCGTGTGGCACGACGTATGCCGCTCGAGGACGCTACGAGGAGACCCCTAGCCCAGGAGTCGAGGTACCGGCCGGGCGATGCACCAGGGCTTTCGCGGGCGTTTGGAGAATCGGTCGATCGAGGTCCGCTCGAAGAGGGGCACCGCCGAGCGGTAGAGCGACCCACGAGAGCACGAGCGCCGGCAGGGGCGAAAGAAGGGGACGGCGGCAGGTGGAGGTGGCGGCGGGCGTGTGCCCGAAGATCGGTCAGTTCACTGTGGGTGACCTCGACCTCGACCTCGACCGTCATGCCCCACACCGGCTCGGCCCTCCCCCGCATCGAGGCCGGCCAACCCGCTGATCGGACTCGCCCCTGGGTCGCGTGTAGGTCGAAAACTTGCGGCCCCCCGGCCCTCTGCCATCCTCCAACATCGGGCGATACCGCCCGGAAGCGCGGCGGCCGTGTGCGGCGGCCCCGTGACCGGGCGCTGGGGAGCGGCGGTGGCGCGGGGTCCGAACCGGCGGCGCGTGGACAGGGTTCCGGGGGAGCGGCGGCGCAAGGCCGCGGCGGCCCTCCGCTTCGCGTTCCCGTTCGCCGTGCTCGCCCTCTGCCTGGCCGGCGCCGGGTTCGGCGTCTGGCGCGTGGCGGTGGTGGGCAGCCTGCTGCGCATCGACGAGATCCGCTTCGAGGGCCTCTCGCGCGCGACCGCGCAGGAGCTGCTCGAGCTCTCTCCGGTGGCGGTGGGGGACCACCTGCTCGCGGTCGATCCCGACGCGGTGGCGGCGGCGCTGCGGCGGCACCCGTGGATCGCCTCGGTGGAGGTCCGCCGGCGGTTTCCCGCGGCGCTCGAGGTGGCGGTGGTGGAGCGGCGCGCGCGCGCCCTCGTCGATCTGGGCGCGCTCTACCTCGTCGACGAGCGGGGCGAGGTCTTCAAGCGGGCGACGCCCGGAGACGGGCTGGACCTGCCGGTGGTGACGGGCATCGGGCGCGAGGAGTGGGTCGAGCACCGGGACGACGTCGAGCCGCGCCTCGCGGGTGCGCTCGCGCTCGTCGACCGCTGGACGGAGCGCGGCCTCGACAGGCGCGCGCCCATCTCCGAGATCCACCTCGACGCGGATTACGGGACGACGCTCTGGGCCGGCGAAGAGGGCGTCGAGATCCGGCTGGGACAGGGGGAGCTTCCCGAGAAGCTCTCGCGACTGGAGCGCGTGCTCGCGGCGGTCGACGCCGAGGGGCAGCGCGCGGAAGTGCTGCATCTCGACAACCGGCGGCGCCCGGACTGGGTGGCCGTGCGGCTGTCGCGCGCGAAGGGCTCGCCTGAGCAGGCGAGCCCCTAGCGCGGGTCGAGCTTCGGCTCGCGGCGCGGCCGGTGGTCGGCGCGGCGCGAAGGTGGTGGCGGTGGTGGCGGTCCGAGAGGGCCGCAGGTTGGGCGAAGCGCGACGGCGCCAACTCGCCCGGAGGTGGTCAATGGCGAAAACCGGGGACATCCTCGTCGGCCTGGACATCGGCACGACGAAGATCTGCGCCATCGTCGGCGAGGTGACCGACGACGGCATCGACATCATCGGCATCGGCTCGCACCCGTCGAAGGGGCTGCGCAAGGGCGTGGTCGTCAACATCGACGCCACGGTCGCCTCGATCAAGCGCGCGATCGAGGAGGCGGAGCACATGGCGGGCTGCGAGATCAGCACCGTCTACACCGGGATCGCCGGCGGCCACATCAAGGCCTTCCCCTCGCACGGCGTGGTGGCGGTGAAGGACAAGGAGGTCCGCCAGCAGGACGTCGACCGCGTCATCGACCAGGCGAAGGCGGTCGCGATCCCGCTCGACCGCGAGGTGATCCACGTCCTGCCGCAGGAGTACGTGGTCGACGACCAGGACGGCGTGAAGGAGCCGGTCGGGATGAGCGGCGTGCGCCTGGAGGCGAAGGCGCTCATCGTCACGGGCGCGGTCTCGTCCGCGCAGAACATCGTGAAGTGCGCGCAGCGCACCGGCCTCAACGTCGCCGACATCGTCCTGCAGCCGCTCGCGTCCTCGCTCGCGACCCTCTCCGACGACGAGAAGGAGCTCGGCGTCTGCCTCGTGGACATCGGCGGGGGCACGACCGACATCGCGGTCTTCCACAACGGCGCGATCCAGCACACCGCCGTCATCTCCCTCGGCGGCAACCACCTCACGAACGACGTGGCGGTCGGGCTCCGCACCCCGACGCACGAGGCCGAGCGGATCAAGAAGCAGTACGGCTGCGCGATGGGCTCGATGGTCGACAAGTCCGAGACCATCGAGGTGCCGAGCGTGGGCGGCGGCCAGCCCCGCGTCCTCTCCCGCCACATCCTCGCCGAGATCGTGGAGCCGCGGGTCGAGGAGATCTTCATGCTCGTCCAGCACGAGCTGCAGAAGTGCGGGATGGAGGAGATCCTCGCCTCGGGCATCGTCATCACCGGCGGCTCGACGCTCCTCGCCGGCATGACGGAGATGGCCGAGGAGGTGCTGGGCCTGCCGGTGCGCAAGGGGATGCCGCGCGGCATCGGCGGCCTGGTCGACGTGGTGAAGAGCCCGATGTACGCGACCGCGGTGGGCCTCGTGATCTACGGGGCCCAGCAGCAGGATCTCTCGCCGTACTTCAAGATCCGCGAGGAGAACGTGTACCGGAAGGTGAAGAACCGGATGAAGGAGTGGCTCGGGGAGATCTTCTAGCCCGCGGGGAGCCTGCCATGATCGAGTACACGGACAAGCAGGACGGCGCGCGAATCAAGGTGATCGGCGTCGGGGGCGGCGGCGGCAACGCGATCAACACGATGGTCGCGGGGCGCCTCGACGGCGTCGAGTTCATCGCCGCGAACACGGACGTGCAGGCGCTCGCGGCCAACAAGGCGAGCGTGAAGATCCAGCTGGGGCGGAGCGCGTCGCGCGGCCTCGGCGCGGGCGCCAACCCGGAGGTGGGACGCACCGCGGCGCTCGAGGAGCGCGATCAGATCGCGTCGGCCCTCGAGGGCGCCGACATGGTGTTCGTCACCGCCGGCATGGGCGGCGGCACCGGGACGGGCGGCGCCCCGGTCGTGGCCGACATCGCCAAGTCCACGGGCGCCCTCACCGTCGGCGTCGTGACGAAGCCGTTCCTCTTCGAGGGGAACAAGCGCCGCAAGCAGGCCGAGCAGGGGCTCGCCGAGCTCAAGGCGGCCGTCGACACGCTCATCGTCATCCCCAACCAGCGGCTGCTCTCGGTGGCGGGTGAGAACATGTCGCTCGCCGACGCGTTCAAGCGCGCCGACGAGGTGCTGCTCAACGCGGTGCAGGGCATCTCCGACCTCATCACCGTGCACGGCCTCGTGAACGTCGACTTCGCCGACGTGCGCACCATCATGAGCGAGCAGGGCCTCGCGCTCATGGGCACCGGCCGCGCCGGCGGCGACCGCCGCGCGGTGGAGGCGATGCAGGCCGCCATCAACTCGCCGCTCCTCGAGGACGTGACGCTCGACGGCGCCACGGGCCTGCTCGTGAACATCAGCGGCGGCCCCGACCTCACCCTGTTCGAGGTGAACGAGGCGGTGTCGATGGCGCAGGCCGCGGCGGACCCGGACGCGAACATCATCTTCGGCTCGGTGATCAACGACCACCTCGGCGACGAGGTGAAGATCACCGTCATCGCCACCGGGTTCCACCAGCGGGAGGTGAAGCCCACCGCCCGGCCCGCCACGCAGGTGCAGGTGCCCATCACCGCGCCGGTCGCGAAGGCGATGCCGCCGCCGCTGCCTCCCGAGGCGAAGAAGGATCCGATCCGCCTCGCCAGCCAGACCGTCCCCGCGACCGCGCCCGCCGTGGTGCGCACGCCGGTCTCGATCCGTCGCGAGCCCGCCATCTACAAGCCGCTCGACGAGGACCAGTACGACATCCCGGCGTTCCTGCGCCGCGGCGGGCGTGATTGAGCGGCGCCGGCTCCCGGTGACGCCAGGAAGAGAGCGGCCGCCCCCGGGCGGCCGTTCTCTTTAGATCGCGGGCCGCCGGGCGACGGGGTCTGGCGCACGCGCTCCGGGCGTTCCCGCGATGAACGCGCCAGAGGTGGCGAAGCGTGCGGACGTCTCGTCGTGTAGGGACCGACATGGCGGCGCAGCCGTGAATTCAACGGGCGCATGCGAACGACGCGCATCCGCAGCTCGCGCCGGCGCACGGGCCGGAGCGTCGCGGGAGTCATCTGTTCACCCAAAGTAACTGCTACCGCCAGCGATAGTTCGACGGGAGCCGCGGCGTCGCTCGCGCTCAGGGCGGGCGTCCCAGTTGCGGTGGGTGAAACATTTCCCGTTGACGCCTTCCTCGCCTCGATCGCCCTCGGGGCATATGGGCGGCGCGGAAAGGCCGCTCTCGCGCACGATTCTCGCGCGGACCGCGCGCGCCGGTCGCCTTGGGGCATCGACGAGGGTGTGCCGGAGAACGGCGGCCAGACGCGAACCTCGAGCGTCTCCGGAGCTCCGGAAATCGCGTGCTACGAAGGGTAGTACTGGAGGTGCACACCCATGTCTGCGCTCGCCCCCGCTTCTCTCGAATCGAACGCGCTCGCGATCCGCCTGCGCGAGCTCGCCGGAGAGGAACGTGCCGTCCAGGTCGACTTCCTCCTGCACCTCAACGAGTTCGATCGGCGCCGCGCCTTCGTCGAGGTCGGCCATGCGTCCCTCTGGGCGTACTGTTTGGAGGCGCTCCACCTCCGCGAGGGCGCCGCCGGCCGGCGCATCCAGGCGATGCGGGTGCTGCGCCGCTTCCCGATCCTCGAGGCTTCTCTGCGCGATGGGCGCCTTTGCTTGTCCACCGTGGCGCTCCTCGGCCAGGTGCTCACCGAGGAGAACGTGGACCATCTCCTCACTCGCGCCGCCTTCCGGACCCGGTCCGAGGTCGAGCACCTCGTCGCCTCCGTCCAGAGCCGCACCGCTCCGCGCGCAGGCCTCCGCAAGCTGCCCGAGCGCGCGCCCGCCACGGTGAGCATCCCACTGGAGCTCCCTGAAGCCGAGCGGTCCGAGGCGGCGACCGCGGCGACTGCGCCCGCCCCTGCTGAGCCGACCCTTGATCCGGGACCCGCCACGGGTTCGCTCCCGGAGACCTCTCTCGTCCACGTGCAGCCGAAGCGACGGGCCGAGACGCTCGCCGTCTCGGAGAGCCACTGGTCGCTCCGTGTCACCCTCGACCGCGCCTGCAAGGAGGACCTCGAGACACTCCGGTCACTTCTGTCGCACAAGGTCCCGGACGGCGACCTCGCGGCGGTGCTTCACGAGGCGATCCGCTGCGCCATCGAAAAACACGGCAAGCGCAAGGGCGCGGTCGCGCCGGAGCGGAAGACGAAGGAAGCGAAGCAGGCCGGGACGACGAATGCCGCCGCGACGAAGAAGACCGCGGCGAAGCCGCCGGCTGCGAGGACCACGATCCCGGCGATAGTGCGCCGCGCGGTGTGGAAGCGCGACGGGGGACGCTGCGCCTGGGTCGGCCCGGACGGCTGCCGCTGCAACAGCCGCTGGAAGCTCGAGCTCGACCACATCCAGCCCGCCGCCCTCGGGGGACCGCCCACGGTCGAGAATCTTCGGCTCGCCTGCCGAGCCCACAATCTGCTTCACGCGAGCACCTTCGGGCGCGGCCACATGAATCGCTTCCGCCGCGATGCGGGCGACAAGCCGACGCCGCTCTCGCGCGCTGACATGGCGCCCCTGCGTCCCGTCATGCAGCTCGGGATGTGGCCGCCGTGACCCAGCGGCGGCCCGGAGTTGGCCGAAGCTCCAGCGGACGGAGGACCGGTTCGCATGGCCGCGCGGCGGGAGCGACGACTCGCCGCTTGCGTGCTCCCGGCTTGCGAACCCCTACACTGCCGCCGATGACGCTCACCGTTCTGCGCCCGCAGTGCTCCGCGCGGAGCGTTCCCGGACCGCGCGTGCCTACCCCGTCGATGCCCAACCGGAGCGCGCGGTGCGCCGCTCGTCCGACCAGGGCCGCCTCCATGAGCGCGAACCACGAGCTGTCGTTCAGCGAAGGAGCCCCGTCACGTTCACGTCGACGCGGATCGTCGCGGTGATCTCGACGGTGGTGTTCGAGGCGGGCGGCGCGCCGGTCGCCTCGATGCCGAGCGTCGGGGACTGGCCGGTGAGGTACGGCTTCAGGTCGACGTCGCCGTGGACGTCGAGGTCGAGGGCGCGCGTCCCGGCCGGCAGCGCGCGGACGCCGTGCTTCTCGGCGACGACGACGGCGGGGAGGCCGTCCGCCCGGGCGCGCAGGACGAGGTCGTCGAGCCACGTCTCGAGGCTCGCGCCCTCCCGCACCTCGAGGTGCAGCCGGCGCAGGTGCGCGGAGTCGATGTCGCCCGGGTCGATGCCCTGCGCGCGGAGCGCCTCCTGACCGCCGAGGTCGATCGGGGCGAATCCACCGATCGCCCCCGAGGGTCCGCCGCCGGGGGTCCCCGGGATGGTGAGCGTCGCGGAGCGCGTGAAGTCCACGTCGTCGAGCCGTCCACAGGCGGTCACGGCGAGCAGGAGCGCGAGCGTGGTCCTGGCCATGTCTCCAAGCTAAGGCCGGGCTTCGCGCTAGGACGCGGCGGTGAGCGGCGGCCCGGTCCGGCGGGGCCCGCCATCTCCGCGCGGGGCACCTTCGCCCCCACCCGGGAGGCAAGGGCGGCGGGCTACCCCGCGGGCTCGGCCGGCTCGGGCGGGACGGGCGCGTCCGGCAGGTCCGGCGCGGGGGCCCCCGCGAGCCCCAGCCGCTCCGCGATGGGGATCTGAGCGCGGATGACGAGCGCGACGAGCTCGGGGAGCGGCGCCCCGATCTCCTCGGCGCCCCGCCGGATGTACTCGCGGTCCACCGAGCGCGCGAACGCCTTGTCCTTCATCTTCTTCACCACCGACTCGGGCGGCAGGTCGACGACGCTCCGCGACGGCCGCACGAGCGCGCAGGCGCCGACGAACCCGGTGAGCTCGTCCGCGGCCACGATGGCCCGCTCCATGGGCGTCTCGCGCGGCACGCCCGTGTAGAACGCGTGCGCCCCCACCGCCTTCACGATGGCCTCGGGCCAGCCCTGCGCGCGCAGGATCTCCATGCCGCGGAAGACGTGGTCCGCCTCGGTCGGCCAGCGCTCGTAGTCGAAGTCGTGCAGGAGGCCGACGACGCCCCAGGTCTCGAGCTCGCCCGGCTCGGTCACGCCGGCGCGCCGCGCGAGCGCCCGCATCGAGGCCTCGACGGCCAGCGCGTGCCGGCGCAGGGGCTGCGTCTTCGTGTACTCGCAGAGGAGCGACCAGGCGGCCGCGCGGGAGGGGACGATCATCCCGGCATGATAGCGGAGCTCCGGGCCGCGCACCCGCGGGCGCGCGCCGCGCGCCGACGCGCGATCGCCCTACCCGCGCGCGAGGCGCGGGACGAGGAAGCGCAGCGAGGCGTCGAACCGGTAGTTGATGCCCATGTGTCCGTCCTCGAACTCCTCGTGCACGACCTCGACGCCGCCCGCCCGCAGGGTCTCGACCACCATGCGGGCGCCCCAGCGCAGGTGGTACTCGTCGCGCGTCCCGCAGTCGACGAACACGCTCGCCAGCCGGCGGTAGGCCTCGAGCGCCCGCGGCGCGAAGCGGACGGGATCGTGCTCGAGCCAGCGCGCCCACACGTCCTCGCGGACGCGGCCGGAGGGCAGCTCGAAGGGTAGCGCGAGGCCGAGCGGCGCGCGCGGGTCGGGGCCGTAGTGCGCCGCCATCGCGAGGACGTTCAGGACGGGGTGGTCGGCCCCGCCGAGCTTGGTCTCCGCCGCGCGCCGCTTCGCCTCCGCGAGCCACGCCGCCGCGTCGCCCGAGGCGGAGAGCGCCGCCGCCGCCTTCGGGAGGTCGGGGAGGTAGCAGTACTCGAAGTAGGCGTCCCCCGCGTGGCAGGCGAGGTGGGCGAACACGTCGGGCCGGTCGCGGCCCATGACGAGCGCGCCGTAGCCTCCCGAGCTCTTCCCGACGATGGCGCGTCCCTCCCGGCGCGGGAGGGTGCCGAGCGCGGCGTCGACGTGGGCGACCACGTCCTCCGCGACGTAGTCCTGGTAGCGGCCCACGGCGGGCGCGTTCGTCCACTGCGTCCCGCCGAGCGCGGTCATGCCGTCCGGGAACACCCCCACGACCGGCGGGATGGCGCCCGAGGCGACGAGCGCGTCGAGCCGCTCGGGCACCGTCGGCGCGAACACCGAGGTGTTCGACCACCCGCGCGCGCTCCCGGTGAAGCCGTGGAGGAAGTAGACCGCGGGCAGCGGCGCCGCACCGTGGCCGGCCGGCAGGTAGGCGAGCACGAGCCGCCGGTCCGGATCCCCGAGCGCGTTCCCCGCCAGCGCGCGCGACTCCACCTCGAGCTCGACGAGCTTCCCGTGCATGCGTTCCCTCCTTCGCGATCGCGGCCGAAGGGGTACTCCGCGCCCGCCCGTCCCGCAACCCGCGAACGAGGACGGCCGCCCCGAGAGGCGGCCGTCCGTCGACGCAGCGGCTTCGACGCTTCGATGATCGGGCGGCTACAGGTCGAAGCGGCCGCGGACGCCGAACTGAACCCACTCGTGGGCGTCCTTGTCGGTGATGTCGGCGCTCGCGGAGTTCCCCAGGCTGTCGGAGTACTTCATCTCGCCGTAGCGGCCGATGCTGAGCATCAGGTAGGGACCGACGGCGAACCGAGGAGAGGCGAAGTAGTCGCCGCCGAGCTGCAGGTTCAGGACCTCCCAGCCGGAGAACGTGAACTCGAGCTCCTCGCCGCCGCCCTCCGCCTTCACCCGGTTCCGCTCCCAGCCGGTGCCCACGCCCGCCCAGGGCTGGAACTGGCCGGTGGTCGAGAACGCGTAGGTCGCCTGCACCCCGAGCCGCAGCACCCCGCCGGAGCAGTCCACGCCGTCGAGGTCGCACACGTTCTGGTTCGTCCCGTCGAGATCCAGCGTCCCCTTCGACCAGCCGTAGGACGCGTAGCCGCCGAGGGCGAGCTGGGGGGTCACGCGGACCATCAGGTCGAGCTGCAGCGGGATCTGGCTCTTCGTGAAGTCGCTCAGGTCGACGCTGGAGCCCCCGGCGTCGCCGCCGACGTTGCCCATCGCCGGGGCGAAGCCGAGCCGGGCGCCGAGGGAGACCTGCGCGGACGCGGCGGCGGGGAGGAGGAGGGCCGCGATCGCGGCGAGGAGGGCGTGCTTGCGCATGGAGGTATTGACTCCCGGTTGGAGACCCGGGCGAGCCTGCCCTGCCCCGCGGCGGACCGCAAGGAAGGGGTTGTCGTACAGTGAACGTGGAGCGGGGGGCGACGGCGACGGGCGGCGACGGCCGCGCGGCCGCGCGTCCCTCGGGCGCGGGACGCGCGGTCAGCTGCCGCGCGCGAGCACCACGCTGCAGCGCGCGGCGAGCTCGGTGGTGCGCGCGAGGAGCGCCTGCGCCTCCTCGTAGAGGGCGGCGGCGTCCCCGTCCGCGCCGGGATCCGGCAGCTCGCCGATCTTGTCGAGCAGGTCCGAGACGCGCAGGAGGTGCTGGTGGGCGAGGAGGAGGTCGCGCCCGAGCCGCGCGCCCTGGCGCGTGAAGATGAGGCCGGTCTGGAAGAGCCGCCCGAGCGCGCCGCGGTTCACGTCGGTGACCGTGCGGCAGCGGGCCTGGAAGTCCCTGAGCCGCCGCGCCTCGCGCGCTCGCGCGAAGTCCACGATTCGTGAACGTCGGCGCTGCGGACGCGGGCGGGGGACCGGAGCCATCGTGCGGGGGAGGATCGTAGGCGGGGGGCGCGGGCGCGGTCAACGCCGCGCCTCGCTTGACACCCGCCCCGCCACCCGAACGCGGTCCGGCGTTTCCCGGGTGACTCGCCAATCACCCGAGCGCGGCGGCGACGAGCTCCTGCACCTTCGCGAGCGCCCGCTCGAGCCCGGCGGGGTCCGAGCCGCCCGCCTGCGCCAGGTCCGGCTTGCCGCCGCCGGAGCCCCCGACGAGCTTCGCCGCCTCCTTCACGAGGTCGCCCGCCTTGAGCTTCGCGGTGAGATCCTTCGTGACCGCGACCAGCAGGATCGCCTTGCCGTCCTGCTCCGCGCCGAGCGCGACGACGCCCTTGCCGATCCGATCGCGCAGCTTGTCCGCGAGCTCGCGCAGGCTCTTGCCGTCGCCCTGCACGCGCACGGCGAGGACCTTCGCGCCGCCGTTCACCTCGCGGGCCTGGGCCACGAGATCACCCGACTGCGCCGCGGCGATCTTGCCCTTCGCGTCGTCGAGGGCACGCTCGAGCTCCTTCACGCGCCGCTGGCTCTGCTCGATCTTCTGCGCGACCTCGAAGGCGCCCGCCTTGAGGAGCGCCGCCGCGCGCCGGAGCTCGTCGGCCTCGCGCTGGGAGAGCTCGACGGCCTTCGGGCCCGTGTACGCCACGATGCGCCGCACGCCGGCGGCGATCGACTCCTCGCTCGCGATCTTGAAGAACGCGATGTCGCCGGCGCGGCGCACGTGAGTCCCGCCGCAGAGCTCCTTGGAGGGCCCGATGCGGACGACGCGGACGACGTCGCCGTACTTCTCGCCGAAGATCATCATCGCGCCGGACTGGCGCGCCTCCTCGAGCCTCAGCACCGAGGTGTCCGTCTCGGCGTTCTCGCGCACGAGCTCGTTCACCCGCCGCTCGACGGCGAAGAGCTCCTCGTCGGAGAGCGGCTGGAAGTGCGAGAAGTCGAAGCGCAGGTAGTCCGGCGCCACGATCGAGCCGGCCTGCTTCACGTGCTCCCCGAGCGTCTCGCGCAGCGCGAGCTGGAGGAGGTGCGTCGCCGAGTGGTTCGCGCGGATGAGGTCGCGGCGCCGATCGTCGACGGCGAGCTCCACGACGTCGCCCACCGCGAGCGCGCCCTCCTCGACCACGCCGGCGTGGACGACGAGCCCGGGGACGGGCCGGTGCGTGTCCTCCACCCGGACGCGCACGCCGGCCGCGGTGATGGTGCCCTGGTCGCCGACCTGGCCGCCCGACTCGCCGTAGAACGGTGTCGCGGCGGTCACGACCTCGACCCGGTCCCCCTTCGCCGCCCTCGCGACGCGCGCGCCGTTCGCGACGAGCGCCTTCACCTCGGCGCGCGCGCTGGGCGCCTCGTAGCCGAGGAAGCGGATCTCGCCGAGCTCGCCCGCGATCTGCTTGTGCAGATCGCCGGTGGCCTGCTCCCCCGAGCCCTTCCACTCGGAGCGGGCGCGCTGCTCGGCCATGTGCCGGTCGAAGCCCTGCTCGTCCACGTCGAAGCCGCGCTCCGCCGCGATGACGCGGGTCAGGTCGAGGGGGAAGCCGAAGGTGTCGTAGAGCTGGAACGTCACCTTGCCCTCGATGACCGGCCGCTGGCGCTCGGGCGGCGGCGTGGCGGGCTTGCCGAGGTGCGTCTCGGGCGCCGTGAGCTTGCGCATCTCGGCCTCGAGGATCGCGAGGCCCTTGTCGAGCGTGCGCCGGAACGACTCCTCCTCCTGCGCGGCCACCTTGGTGATGAAGGCGCGGTTCTCGCGCGTCTCCGGATACGCGTCGCCCATCTCCAGCATCACCGCCTCGCACACGTCCGCGAGGAACGGCTTCTCGAGGCCGAGCCGCTTCCCGTGGCGGATGGCGCGCCGCATGATGCGGCGGAGCACATAGCCGCGCCCCTCGTTGGCGGGGAGCACGCCGTCGCCCACGAGGAAGGTCGTGGCGCGGGCGTGGTCGGCGATGACCCGCATCGACACGTCGTCGTCCGCGTCGGTCGCCCCGTAGCGCTTCCCGGCGAGCTTCTCGATGGCGCGGATGATGTTCTGGAAGACGTCGGTGTCGTAGTTCGAGCGCTTGCCCTGCGCGACCGCCGCCATGCGCTCGAGGCCGGCGCCCGTGTCGATCGAGGGCTTGGGCAGCGGGGTGAGGCCCCCGTCGGCGCCGCGCTCGAACTGCATGAAGACGAGGTTCCAGATCTCGAGCCAGCGGTCGCAGTCGCAGGCGACGCCCTGGCAGGCGCGACCGGCCTTCTCCTCCGCGCAGGGGATGTCGTTCCCCTGGAAGAAGTGGAGCTCGGAGCACGGGCCGCAGGGCCCGGTGTCGCCCATCGCCCAGAAGTTGTCCTTCGCGCCGAGCTTGTGGATCCGCTCCGGCGGGACGCCCTGCGCCTTCCAGAGGTCGTAGGCCTCCTCGTCCCAAGGCAGGGTCCCCTCGCCCGCGAAGACGGTGGCGGCGAGCCGCTCCTTCGGGATCGCGAGCCAGCGCTCGGAGGTGACGAGCTCCCACGCCCAGGCGATCGCGTCCTTCTTGAAGTAGTCGCCGAACGAGAAGTTCCCGAGCATCTCGAAGAACGTGTGGTGACGGGCGGTGAACCCGACGTTCTCCAGGTCGTTGTGCTTGCCGCCGGCGCGGACGCACTTCTGCGCGGTGGTGGCCCGGGAGTAGTCGCGCTTCTCACGTCCCGTGAAGACGTCCTTGAACTGGTTCATCCCGGCGTTCGTGAAGAGGAGCGTCGGGTCGTTCTGCGGGACGAGCGAGGAGCTGGGGACGCGGCGGTGCCCCCTCTCCTCGAAGAAGCGGAGGAACAGCTCGCGGATCTGGGCGGCGGTCTTCATGGCGGAGAGCGTTTTCTAACAGAGGGTTCGGCGCCTGGCTACCGGCCGGAGGAGCGCTGCGCGTCCGGGAGGACGACGCGCCAGCGCCCGTCCTCGCGCACCATCTCGACCTCCGCCGGGCCGGCCGCGCCCTCGACCTGCACGGCGAGCAGCGCCGCGTCGCGCGACTCGCGCCGGACCGTCACCGAGGCGAGCCGGCCGGCCGTGGGCGAGAGGTCCCCGAGCACGAGCTCGCGGCCGGTCGCGGGCAGGACCCCGGGAGCGGCGCGCGCGGCCACCTGCCTCGCCCGCTCGTCGAGCTCGGCGCGAGAGCGCTCCGAGAGCATGCTCCACACGGTGTCGGCGTCGCCCGCCCGCGCGGCGGCGGCGAAGACGCGGTAGCGGTCGGCCGGCCCCTCGGGACGCCGGCAGGCGATGGAGAGGAGCGCGAGCAGGGCGGCGCCGAGGGCCATCCTCGTGAATCGAGCGGTCATCTCGCCAGCATAGCCGCAGGCCGTGCTTCTCCGGGCACCCGGGTCGCCGTGCCGGGCGGGGGCCCGGCGTGCGGGGCGGCGGGCGAGCAGAAACGCGCGTCGTGTGGCTCGGCCGCTCCTCGCTCGGCCAGAGTCCACATATTTGGCACCGGCGGCGGCGCAGCGGTGAAGCCCGCGCGCTCGCCCGCACCTTCGGGTGGGGCTCGCCGGCCGATGAACCCGCGCACAGCATTTGCGCATCAGGAGGGGGAGAAGAATGCAGATCCGCAAGATGGCGCTGGCGTTGCCGTTCGCGTTCGGCATCGCCTGCTCGACGTCCCACGCGAACCGCACGGCCCGGACCGAGGGGACCACGCCCGCGACCGCCAGCGAAACCACGGCGCGATCCGGAACGCAGAGCGACACCTATGGCACCTCGGGCAGCGCGACCGCCCAGAGCCCTGACATCAAGGGACACGACAGCGACAAGGTGCTGATGGGCAAGGTCGCGAGCGTGTCGTCGAACTCGGTCTCGATCCAGTCGGACATGGGCGACAGCAGGACGCTCCAGGTCGTCCCCGAGACGATCGTCACCGTGGACGGCCGCACCGGCCAGATCTCCGACATCCAGCAAGGCCAGGACGTCCGCGCCAGCTTCAACGAGCAGGACGGCAAGCAGGTCGCGGTGAAGATCGAGGCGGCCCCGATGGCCGGCGGGACTAGCGGTCACATGGGCGGCGACATGGGTGGCCACATGGGCGGCGACACCAGCACGCCCAGCAGCGGCACGACCAGCGACACGGGCGCAGCGACCCCGGGCACGGGCAGCGGCACGGGCACCACCGGCAGCGACACCTCCGGCAGCAGCAGCACCCCCGGCACCAGCACCCCGTCAGACACCGGCACGAGCAGCGGCTCGACGGGCACGGGCGGCGGCTACGACACGTCCGGCACCGGCACGCGCCGTTAACTCCGCGTGAAGGCCTCGACGCGGCGAAGCGCGCGGAGCGGCCCGGAAGACGACGCCCCCGGCCACACGGCCGGGGGCGCTCGCGTCTCCGCTCGCCGTCACTCCGGCTTGCGCATCCGCAGGCGCCACACCGGCTGACCGGTCTCGAGGTAGCGCTTCTCGCGCGTGGAGGGGATCTCGTCGGGCGGCCGCTCCGCGAACGCGCCGGGCCCGGCCTCGTTCTCGAACCCCGCCTCCTCGAGCCGCACCACCGCCTCCCGCGCGTAGCGCTCGACGTCGGTGCGGAAGTCGAGCAGCCCGCCGGGCGCGAGGAGCCCGAGGAGCAGGGTCGACATGCGGTCGTCGACGAGCCGCCGCCGGACGTGCCGGCGCTTCCACCAGGGGTCCGGGAAGTGGACGTGGATCGCGGCGAGCGATCCCGCGTGGAAGAGGCGCGGCGCGAGGATGCGGGCGTCGCCCTGGATGACGACGAGGTTCGCGTGCCCGCGCCGCTCCCGCTTCTCCGCGACCTCCTCGGCGAAGGCGCGCCGCTGCTCGATCGCGACGAGCGCCCGGTCGGGGTACGCCGCCGCGAACCCGAGGGCGAAGCCGCCGTGGCCGCAGCCGATCTCGAGCTCCAGGCGGGCCGCGGAGGGCCCGAGCCGGGCCGCCCAGTCGGGCGCGAGGTCGAGCGCGATGGGGGCGTCGTCGTCGTTCGAGAAGATCATGAGCGCGCCTGTTTAGCATGCTAAGAAACCCGCGTGCTCCGCCGCGCGGCCCCGGCACTGCTCGTCGCCGTCGCGCTCGCCGCCGGGTGCCGGGGGTGCGGCTGCCGGGAGGCGGTCCGCGGTGCCCCCGCGGAGCGGTTCCTCCCACCCGGCGTGCGTGCGGCGGTCCTCGCGCCGGAGCTGGGCCGCGCCGCCTCCGACCTCGCCGCCCTCCACGCGACCGCCGCGTCCTTCCCCGGCGCGGGTGAGCTCGCCGGCGCGCGCGGAGCGCTCGCCTCCCAGCTCGGCTTCGATCCGCTCGACGGCGCGAGCCTCGCCGGCGCCGGCCTCGACCCGCGCCGCGCCGGAGCGCTCGCGCTCGCGGGTCCCGGCGGCGCGACGCCGCTCCTCGTCCTGCCGGTCTCCGACGCCGGGCGGGTCGAGGCGCTCCTCGCTCGCCTCGCCCGCGAGCGGCTCGGGGCCGCGGTCCGCAGCGACGCGACCCACGGCGGCCAGGCGATCGTCGTCCTTCGCCGCGCCGCCGGCGCGGCCGCCGCCCTCTCCTACGCGATCGTCGAGCGGACCGCGCTCGTCGCGCCCGGCCCGGACGGCCCCGCCGTCGTGGCCGAGGCGGCCGCGCTCACGCCGGAGACCGCGCTCGGCGCCACCGCCGCGTTCGGCGCCGCGCGCGCCGCCGCCGCCGACGGCGCCGCCGCGCTCGTCTACGTCCCGGGGGGCTCGGCCCTCCTCGCCGAGCTGCCGCAGGCGCGCGACGGTCTCGGCATCGGGCTCTCGGCCACGAAGGATCGCCTGCACGCGCGCGCCGCGCTCCTCGCGGGCGGGCGGGCCGCGGCGCTCCGCGCCCTCGAGGCCAGCGGCTCGGGCGGGGCCACCGCCGCCCACCTGCGCGGCGACGCAGCCGTCGTCCTCCGCTGGGACGGCGATCCCGCCGCGCTGGGCGAGCGGCTCGTGCCCCTCCTGCCGGAGGAAGACCGCGCCCGCCTCGCCGCGCACGGCGTCGACCTGCGGCGCGATCTGTTCGGCGCGCTCGCCCCCGGCGCCGCGGTGGCGCTCGCGATCTCCCCGCGCGCGGCGGTGAGCGCGCTCTCGCCCGAGGCGCTCCGCGCCGACCCGCTCCAGCTCCTCGAGCTCGAGGCGATCCTGCCGGTGAAGGTGGAGGCCGAGGCCGCGCTCCGGCGAGTCGCGGCGGCGCTCGCGGAGACCGTGCCGGGCGGACCCAGGCGCGGCGGCGCGGCGCGAAGCGCGCACCGGCGCGGTGGGCTGCCGGCGGACGGCCCGGACGACGCGCTCGCCGCGCCCGACACCATCGTGCGGATGCCCACCGCCTCCGGCGAGATCGCCTGGCGGCTCGAACCGCGCGCGCACCGGCTCGTCCTCGCCGCGGGCGCGGCCGGCCGCCTCGACGCGCTCCTCGCCCGGCTCGGCGGCGAGGGCGCGGGCTTTCGCGCCCCCACCCCGGGCGCGGAGGCCGCGCTCGCGGGGGGGCTCGGCGGCGCGGTGGTGGACGTGCAGCGGCTCGTCTCGAGCGTGCGCGCGCTCCCGCCCGAGGCGTTCGGGACCGGCCCCTCGGGCTTCGTGGTGCGCGCGCTCGCGGAGCGCTTCCTCGAGCCCGCCGCGCGGCTCCGGGCGCTGTCCCTCGAGACGCGCGTCGCGCCCGGCCCGGGCGGAGCGCCCGGCGCGCTCGTGCTCGACCTGGACGTCGAGGCGCGTGCCCCCGAGGCCACGGGCGGCGGGGGCGTCCAGCGGTGATCCGGCTCCGCGGCGTGAAGAAATGCTTCCGGGACGGCGCGAGAGAGGTGCCCGTGCTGCGCGGCGTGGACCTCGACGTCGCGCCGGGCGAGCTCGTGGCCATCGTCGGGCCGTCCGGCTCGGGCAAGTCCACCCTGCTCCACGTCGCGGGCGCGCTCGACCGCGACTTCGAGGGCGAGGCGGTCGTCGCGGGGACCTCGCTCGCGGGGCTCGGCGAGGCGGCGCGCGCGGAGCTCCGCAACCGCGCCATCGGCTTCGTGTTCCAGGCCTTCAACCTGCTCCCGACCCTCTCCGCGCTCGAGAACGTGATGCTGCCCGGCGTCCTCCGGCGCGCCGGTCCGGGCGGCGGGATCGGGGAGGTCCGCGCCCGGGCCCGGGACGCGCTCCAGCGCGTCGGCCTCGGCGACCGGGGCGGCGCGCCGCCGGCGCGGCTCTCGGGCGGCGAGCGGCAGCGCGTGGCCCTCGCGCGGGCGCTCCTCTCCCGTCCGGCGGTGCTCCTCGCCGACGAGCCGACCGGGAACCTGGACGCATCGAGCGGCGCGGACGTCATCCGGCTCTTCGTCGAGCTCGCCCGCGACGGCGTGTCGGTGCTCGTGGTCACGCACGAGGAGCGCGTGTCGGACGCGGCGACGCGCGTGCTGCACCTCCTCGACGGGAGGCTCGCCTGATGGCGGGGGCCCGCGGGATCCTCTGGCTGGCAGGGGCGGCGCTCCGGGCCGATCGCCGCGGGGCGGCAGTGAACGCCGCCGCGGCCTGCGTGGGCGCGGCCGCGCTCGTCCTCTTCCTCGCGCTCGGCCTGGGCGTCGGCGCCGCGGCCCGCCGGCTGTTCCCCGCCGACGCCCGGCTCGTGGAGGTGGTCCCCGCGCGCGTCTCGCTCGGCGGGGTCCTCGGGGGCGGCCGCCTCGACGACGACGCCGTGGGGCGGCTCCGCGCGCTCCCCGGCGCGGCGGCGGCCTGGCCGCGCCTGCCGCTCGGCGTGCCGGTCTCCGCCTCCGAGCCGGCGGGAGGCCTCGGCGGACGCTGGCCCTCCGGCCTCGCGCTGCAGCTCCCGATCGTCGGGGTCGATCCCGCCCTCGTGGAGGAGGACGTGGCGCCGGGGGCGTTCGCCGATCCTCCGCCCGGCGCGCCCATCCCCACCGTCCTCGCCCGCCGCCTGGTCGAGGTCTACGACCGCACCCTCGCGCCCGCCTGGAACCTGCGCCGCCTGCCGCCGGGCGTGTCGCTCGTCGGCGTCGAGCTGCCGGTCCGGGTCGGGCACTCCGTCGTGGCCGGAGCGAGCGAGGCGCGCGTCGAGCCCGAGCGCCTCCGGCTGGCCGGCCTCTCCGATCGCGTGCCGCTCTACGCCGTCGCGGTGCCCCTCGAGACGGTCCGCCGACTCCACCGGGAGTACGGCAAGGGCGACGCGGCGTACGGCCAGGTGACGGTGCTCGCGGCGCGCCCGGAGGACGTGCCCGCCCTCGCGGCCGCCGCGCGGCGCATGGGCTTCGCGGTGGACGAGGGCGAGCGCGCGACGGCGGAGCGGGTGGCGCTCATCGTGAAGGTGACGACCGGCGCGCTCGTCCTCCTCGCCGTGGCGATGTGCGCCCTCGCCGCGCTCGCGATCGCCCAGGCGCTCTCGGCGAGCGTCCGCGGCCGGGTGCGCGAGCTCGCCGTGCTCCAGGCGCTCGGCGCGGCTCCCGCCGACGTGCGGCGGATCGTGCTCGCCGAGGGCGCGGCGATCGGGCTCGCCGGCGGGCTGGCGGGCGCGCTCGTCGCCAGGGGCCTCGCCGCGCTGGGCGACGCCGCGGCCGCGCGGCTCCTCGCGGACCTCCCCTTCCGGCCGGAGAGCTTCTTCCTCTTCCCGCCCTGGCTCCTCGCGCTGGGCGTCGCGGTCCCGGCGCTCGCCGCGATCGCCGGCGCGCTCGGGCCCGCCGCGGCGGCGGCGCGCGTCGATCCGGCACGGACGCTGTCCTGAGCGGGGATTCGCGATCACCTTCCGGGGTCGCGAATCACGCCGCCTTCGAGGCTACAGAGCCGCTACCCGCGCTCGCTGTAGACGACGAGCTTCTTGCCGACGAGGAGCTTGTGGCCGTTCGGGTTGTGGATGCCGTTCCAGCGGCAGAGCTCGGAGAGGTCCACGCCGAGCCGCTGCGAGATCGACCAGAGGGTGTCGCCCGCCTGGACGCGGTGGGTCGTGCGGGCGCGGCCGGCCGGGACGCGGACGGCGGTCCGGGCGCGGGCGCGGGCGATGGTGGGCTCGAAGGTGGGATCACGATCGGCGGACGCCACGGCGGAACCAGCGCCGATCGGCTTCGGGATGAGGAGCTGCTGTCCCACGCGCAGCTTCTTCGCGGTCTTCATCCCGTTCATCTCCAGGATCCCCTGCATCGGGACGCCATGGCGATGCGCGATCGACGAGAGCGTGTCGCCGCGGCGGACGACGTGGCCCGCGAAGGTGAGCCGCACCTTGGGCTGCATGGCCGGCCAGCTCGCGGCGAAGGTCTCCGCGTTCGCCTTCGGGATCTTGAGGGAGTAGGGGCGCGGCGGCGTGCAGGAGCGGCGCAGCTCGGGGTTCAGGTCGATGAGCGCGCGCTCCTCGATGCCGGCGGCCTTGGCGAGCACGGAGAGCAGGGTCGCGGAGGGGATCTTCACCTCCTCGTACTCCGTCCACGACTGCTTCTCGATCTCCTCGTCGGTGAAGCCGAAGGCCTGCGGGTGCTTCGAGAGGATGGCGGCCGCCATGAGCTTCGGGACGTAGCCCTTCGTCTCGGGGTGGAGGACCTTCTTCCCCGGCTCCGCCGCCATGTCCCAGAAGTCGTCGTAGCCCGCGTCCTTCGCCCGCTGGATGCGGCCGCCGCCGCCGTTGTAGCCGGCCCACGCGAGGCGCCAGTCGCCGGTCTGCGTGTAGAGCTGCTTCAGGTAGCGGGCCGCGGCGCGCGCGGAGCGCTCCGGATCGCGGCGCTCGTCGACCCAGAAGTCCTGGCGCAGGCCGAACGCCTTGCCGGTCGAGGCGATGAACTGCCACGGCCCGGAGGCGCTCGCGTGGCTGTACGCGAAGTTGCCGAAGCCGCTCTCGATCATGGCGAGGTAGACCGTGTCCTCCGGCAGCCCCTCCTCGCGCAGGATGGCCCGGTAGTGATCGAGGTAGCGGTGCGAGCGGCCGAGCCACTTCACGAAATGTGCGCGCGCGGCGGGCGACTGGAAGAAGCGGACGTAGCCGACCACCGCCTCGTTCACGTCGATGGGGATGTCGTACTTCGCGCGGAGCTGGGCGAGGTCCATGTCCAGCTCGGGCAAGAGCTCGATGCGCCCGGCGCCGGTCTCGTGCGGCACCTTGCCCTCTACCGCCGCGTCCTTCGCGCCGTCGCGGACGTGCGCCTCCTCCTCGGCGCGGCGCACCGCCTCGATGTCCGCGGAGTCGCGATCGATCTCCTCCGCGATGGGCGGCTCGTCGGGCACGTCCGCCCAGGCCTCGATCTGCGGCGCCCGCGGCGCGGGGGCGGCGAGCTCGAGGGCCGTCTCCACGACCTCCGGTTCAGGCACGCTCGCAGGCGGCAGCACCTGCGTGGCCGCCGAGTGGGCGGCGCTGAGCGCGGCGGACCGCGAGGCGCGGGCCTCCGACGCGAGGGGCGCGGCGAGAACGGAAAGGACGAAAAGGGACAGGCGCGTCGGTCGCATCGCTCCTCGGCTGCTCAGGCGCCGGCCAGGGGGCCGGAGCCTCTCAGGGTTGACATGGTAGCGGCCAAACTACTGGGGTCAAAATCATGCGCTCGCTCGCCTACTTGCTCGGCTGCCCGTGGCCGGGGCCGAGGATGAGGGCGCGGTAGCGCGCGAGGTCGAAGCGAACCGACGCCTCCGGCGTGTGGCAGGACCGGCAGCGCGTCGCCGGCACCTCGCGCGCGATGTGGCCGGGAGGATCCCGGACATGCGCGCTCGCTGGCCCGTGGCACGCCTCGCACTGAACCGCCTCCCGGCCAGCGACCTGCGCCACGCCGCACGCGCCGCCGGGCTCCTTCCAGCCGGTCACGTGACAGCGAACGCAGGCGAGGTCGAACTGCCGCCCTACGCGGACGAGCGTCTCGTACGCCGCCGAGTGGGCCGTCGTCTGCCAGTGAGACTGCGCATCGGGGTGGCACGCACGGCAGGCCCCTTTGCTGGCGCCCGCTCCGACGTACGACGAAACGCCCTTCGCCGGCGGGGGGCAGACCTCCCCGCGCGAGCGGGCGTGGGCGAGGTTCACCGCCGCGACCTCCCGGTAGTGCGCGTCGATCATCCCCCGGACGACGGGGTCCTCGGGGATGTCCTTCGTGAGCGGGACGAAGCTGACGCGGAGCGCGGGCCGATCCGGCGGCGCCTCCGGGAGCGCGGCGGCGCGAAGCTCGCGCTCGCGCGCGTCGAGCTCGCGGAGCTTCGCCTCGAGGGCGGCCGCGAGCGGCGCCTGTCCCGCCGAGCGCGCGCGCGCGAGCCGGTCCGCGTACGCGGCGCGGCGCTCGGCGACGAGCGCGAGCTCCTCGTCGCGCTGCGACGCGCCCCGCAACACCTCGAACGGGCGGGAGAGATCGCCGCGCAGCCACAGGTCGATCCGCGCGAGCGACTGCCCGCGACCGGCCACCTGCACGACCGGCACCGGGGCCTCGAGCACGGCCCGGTCCTGGTCGTCGTCGATGAGGCGCTCGCGGTGGGCGGCGAGGAGGAGCGCGAGGCCCGCGCGGCGCGCCTCGTCCGCCCGCTCCAGGGCGGCGCGCGTGCCGCCGGCGTGCACCACCGCGACGCGCACCGGCGCAGAAGGCACCTTCCCGAGCGAGCCGAACCCGAGCTGACCGCCGAGCACGGTCCCCTCCGTGAAGGGGATCCCGGTGGACCGCGCGAACCGCTCGCCCAGGAAGAGGTCCCGCTCGCCGGCGACGGCGGCGGCGAGCCCGAGCCGGCGCATCACGGCCCCGAGCGTGCGGGCGCGGAGGACGTCCTGATCGTGGGCCTCGGCGTCGGGAGGGAGCTCGAAGAGCAGGTCGCCGCCCGCGACGAAGAAGGTCGGCGCCCCCTCCGCCCGGATTCGCGCGAGCACCGTGGCGGCCCGGGCGAGGCCGCCCCGCTGGTCCTCGCTGCACCCGCACGGCTCCAGATAGCCCCCCACGTCCGCCGCGTAGACGAGGGTCACGCGATCGGGGAGGCGGGGCTCGGGCCCGGACGAGGGCGCGGCACCAGCCGGGGCGGCCGCGACGGCGATCACGGCCGCGAGGGCGATCGCGGGGTTCGAGTTGCGCATGGGGGCTTCGCGGCTTAGCAGGGAACCGCCGGCCGCCTCGCGAATTCCAGGTTTCCCGCCCGTCGGCGGGAGTGCTAGATCCCGGCCGCCGCCCACGTTCCGCATGTCCGTCCAGATCGGCCCGTACTCGTTCTCCGGCAGGTTCTTCCTCGCGCCGCTCGCCGGGGTCTCCGACCGCCCGTTCCGCGCCATCTGCCGCGCGATGGGCGCGAGCTTCGCCTACACCGAGATGGTGAGCGCCCACGGCCTCGTCCACGGGACGCTCCAGACGGAGAGCTACCTCGATCGCGAGCCGGACGAGGACCCCTTCGCGGTGCAGATCTTCGCGTCCGAGCCGGACGTGCTCGCCCGGGGCGCGGAGGTGGCGGTCCGCGCCGGCGCCGGGATGATCGACGTGAACATGGCGTGCCCGGTGAAGAAGGTCTGCGGGACGGGCGCCGGCGCCGCGCTGGGGCGCGACCCGCGCCGCGTCGAGGAGGCGGTCCGCGCCATCCGCGCGGCGGTGGCGGTCCCGGTCACCATCAAGATCCGCGCCGGCTGGGACGACGCCGAGCTGAACTGCGTCGAGGTCGCGCGCGCCGCCGAGGCGGGAGGCGCCGCCGCCGTCGCGCTCCACGGCCGCACGCGGAACCAGATGTACTCCGGGCGCGCGCGCTGGGACCTCGTGCGCGCGGTGAAGGCGGCGATCTCCATCCCCGTCCTGGGTTCGGGGGACGTGTGGACGGCGGACGACGCGCTGCGCATGCGGGCGGAGACCGGCTGCGACGCGGTCCTCGTGGCCCGCGGCGCCTGCGGCAACCCCTGGATCTTCCGCGAGCTGCGCGCGGCCGAGCTCGGCGCGCCCCGCCCGCCGCCGCCCACCCGGGACGAGTGGGTCGGCACGGTGCTCCAGCACGTGCGGCTCCAGGTCGAGCACCGGCGGCGGCAGCGACCCGGCGACGATCCGCGCGAGGCCGAGCTGCTCGCGATCCGTGAGCTCCGCAAGCACCTCCTGTGGTACACCCGCGGCCGCCGTGGCGGCGTCCACTTCCGTCGCGACGCCGACCGCCTCAAGACCGCCGCGGACGTCGCGCAGGTCATCGAGGAGCACTTCCCGGCCGGCGGCGCGAGCTTCGAGCTGGACCCGGGGTTCCGCCGCGAGGAGGAGGGGGAGTGAAGCCCAGGGCCCTGCTGCTCGCCGACTCGGCCGAGCTCGCCGGCGCGTGCGCCGAGGCGGGCTTCGAGGTCGAGCGCGCGCAGACCGTCGCGGAGGGCCGCGCCCTCGCCGCGCGCGAGAAGTTCGCCATCGTGGACGCACGCATCGCGAGACCACGCCCGCTCGACGAGGAGCTCCAGCACCGCGTGGAGGCGTTCTTCGAGCGGCTGCGCGGCCACCCGGCCGGCGGGCTCTACGACTCGGTCATGCGCGAGGTCGAGAAGCCGCTCATCGCCGGCGCGCTCGCGCGCGCGAACGGCGTGCGCGCCGCCGCCGCGGCGGCGCTCGGGATCGATCGCGGCACGCTCGTGCGCCGGATGCGGGCGCTCGGGCTGGACGACACATGACCGAGCTGCAGTCCCTGGCCACGTACACCGGAGCGATCCTCGCGGGCGCCCTCGCCGGCGGGGCGCTCCCGCTCTTTGGCGCGATGCGGCGCTCCGACGTGCTGCTCTCGTTCTCGGCCGGCGTGATGCTGGGCGCCGCCTTCTTCCACATGCTCCCCGAGGCGGTCGAGGCGGGCGGCGCGGCGGCGCTGCCGTACGCGATGCTCGGCTTCCTCCTCCTCTACCTGCTCGAGCGCTTCGTGCTCGTGCACGTCTGCGCCGAGCCCGGCCCGGGCGGCGTCCCGGAGCTGGACCCGCACGTCCACGGCGCGCCCGCCCACGTCCATGTGCACGGCGACGCGACCGGCTGCGGCGTCCACACGATGGGGCTCGCCGCCTTCGTCGGGATGAGCCTCCACACGATCGTGGACGGGTTCGCGCTCGGCGCGGCGAACGTGGAGGCGGAGCTCGGGCTGCTCGTCTTCCTCGCCATCCTCGCGCACAAGATCCCGAACGCCTTCTCGCTCTCGGCGATCCTGCGCGCCGAGGGCTACACGCGCGGGCGCGCGCTCGCGATGAACGCCGCGTTCGCGCTCATGGTGCCGCTCGGCGCGGGGCTGTACGTCCTCCTGCGCGAGACGGTGCACGTGGAGGCGTTCACCTCGATCGCGCTCGCCGCCAGCGCGGGGACGTTCCTGCACCTCTCGCTCTCGGACATCCTCCCCGACCTCCACCGCCGCGGCGTCGCGCGCTGGCGGCTCTCGATCGCCATGATCGGCGGGCTCGTGCTCATGTGGGCGCTGCGCTTCCTGCGCGCGGGGCACGGGCACTGAAGACGCTCTCGGCCAGCCCGACGCGCTCGCCTCCTCACCCCACGGGCGGCTGCTCCCTGTGTGGCCCACCCGCGGCAGCCCGATCCGTTCCTGGCGATCGGCGCAGGAGGGGGTGGAATGAGGCGGCGAGGGGAGGCTCCGATGAGAGGGTTCGTCGACGACATCGAGGACAGGACCGAGGAGAACACCGACTTCCGGCGCGTGCTCTACACCGGGAAGAACCTGCAGCTCGTGCTGATGGCGCTCCGCCCCGGCGAGGAGATCGGCGAGGAGGTCCACGAGGACCGGGACCAGTTCTTCCGGGTGGAGAAGGGACAGGGCGAGGTCTCGATAGACGGCAAGCGGACGAAGGTCGAGGGCGACTCCGCCATCGTCGTCCCCGCCGGCGCGCGCCACAACGTCCGCAACACCGGCGACGAGCCGCTGAAGCTGTACACGATCTACGCGCCCCCCGAGCACGTGGACGGGACCGTGCACGCCACGAAGGCCGCCGCCGACGCCTCGGAGGAGCACTTCGACGGACGGACCACGGAGTAGCGACGATCGTCGTCACCGCGGCAGCGCGAGCGTGAACACCGTCCGCTCGCCGGGGGCGGAGCGGACCTCGAGCGTGCCGCCGTGCGCGATCGCGATCGAGCGGGCGATGAACAGCCCCAGGCCGAGGCCGTCCTTCCCTCCGGCGCGGTCGCGCTCCCCGCGCCGGAACGGCTCGAACAGCGAGGGCTGGAGCTGCGGCGGGATGGGGGCGCCCTCGTTCGCGACCTCGATCACCGCGCGCTCGGCGTCCGCGCGCCACGAGACCTCCACCGTCGAGTCGCGCGGGCTGTAGTCGAGGGCGTTCGAGAGGAGGTTCGCGACGATCTGGCCGACGCGGTCCGGGTCCCACTCTCCGTGCACGTCCGGCGCGCCGGCCGCCCTCACCGCGCGTCCGGGGTGGGCCGCCTCGCACTCCTCGGCGACCACCTTGCACACCGCCCCGAGATCGCAGCGCCGCGGGCGGAGGGGGATCCCGGAGCCGCCCCGCACGCGCGCGTAGTCCACGAGCACCGCGATGATGCGCTGCATGCGGTCGGCGTTCCCGAGGATCCGCTCGCCGAGCCGCGACGCCGCCGCCGGATCGCCGGCCTGCCGCAGGAGGAGCTGGGCCGAGGCCGTGATCGCGGAGAGCGGGTTCCGCAGGTCGTGGCCGACGATCCCGAGCACGTTCCGCTGGAACTCCGCGGCCTCGCGCTCGGCGGTCACCTCGCGCACCAGCAGGCCGAGCCCGAGGGTCGCCCCCGCCACCCGCACCGGGTACCAGCTCTCGACCCAGTGGCGCAGGTGCCCGGGCGCGGCCGGCGTCTCGCCGGAGAGCTCGACGTCGATCTTGGGCTGGCCGGTGCTCAGGACCTCGCGGAACGCAGCCTCGACCTCGTCGTGCGGCATGTCCGGGAGCAGCTCACGCGGCCGCTTTCCGACGTGCGCCTCCGCCGGGACGCCGTTGATCTCGGCGAGCACGCGGTTCACGCGCGCGAAGCGCAGCTCGGGGTCGAGGAGCCCGATGCCGAGCGGCGCGTTGTCGAAGATCGCGTCCAGCACCGCGCGCACGCGCGCCTCCGCGGCGCGGGCGCCTCGCTCGGCGTCGAGCAGGCGCGCGCGGTCGAGCGCCTGCGCGCACTGCTGCGCGGCCGCGAGGATGAGCTCGCGCTCCTCGCGCCGGAACGCCCGCTGCGCGTCGAAGGCGAAGGACACGGCGCCGAGCACGCGGTCGCCGAGCTTCAGCGGGAGGGCGGCGAGCGCCTTCATCCGCGCGGCGTGAGGCGCGTAGCTGGGCAGCTCCGGGAAGGCGGCGAGGAGCTGCTCGGCGGTCTCGATCCAGATCGGCTCGCCGCCGCGCGCGGCGGCGGCGCCCGGCAGCGGCGCGTCGAGCGGCAGCGTGGCCAGCCGATCGCGGACCTGCTCCGCGCCGCCGATGGCGGCGGCCATGTGCAGGCGCCCCGCGGCCGCGTCGAGCACGTAGGCGACGGACGAGGACGCCCCGAGCGCCTCCTTCGCCTGCGAGACGAGGACCGCGGCGACCTCCGACACGGTGCTCGCCCCGGACAGCGCGGCGGTGACGGCCTGGAGCCGCTGGAGGCGATCGCGGGCCTGCTGCGCGCTCCGGCGCTGCGCGCGCTCCGCGTCGAGGAGCTGGGCCCGCTCGAGCGCCTGGGCGCAGTGCTCGGCGACGGAGAGGAGGAAGGCGCGCTCGTCGGGATCGAAGGCGCGCGGCTCGGGGAACCCGAGCGAGAGGACGCCCAGCACGTCCCGGTCGGCCCCGGCGATGAGCGGCAAGGCCACCCCGGCGCGCACCCCGTGCTCGGCCGCGATCTCGGACATCTCCGGGAAGTGCGCGTGGAGCTCCTCGTGCGAGCGGAACCAGACCGGCCCCCGGCTGCGGACCGCCTCCGCGACCGGGAGCGGCGCCGTGACGAGGACCCGCCCGAACCGCCGCCGGATCGCCTGCACCCCCGCCTCGTCGATCACGACGAGGGCGTCGCCCTCCTTCGTCCGGAAGGTCGTCACGCTCGCGCCCGCCGCGACGCGCACCCGCTCCACCACCACGCGCGCGATCTCCTGGGCGCCGCCGGCGCGCGCGAGCGCCGACGTCACGTCCTGGAGGAGCCCGAGCCGGAGCGCGATCGCCTGGGCCCTGTCGCGGGCCCGCTCCATCTCCTCCTCACGCTGGCGCGCGCCGCTCATGTCCGTCACGAGCGCGCAGACGCCCGGGCGACGGCCGTCCAGCTCCGGCATGGGGATGTACGAGCAGATCCAGCCGCGGGCGCGGTCGCCCGGAGGCGTTCCCTCGATGGGCACGTTGGTGCGGGGCTGCCCGGTCTCGAGCACCGCTCGCACGGCGGCCTCGACGCCCTCCACCGCCTTTCGGCGCGGGTCGTCCGGCCGGAGCTCCAGGATCTCACCCAGAGAACGGCCGACGTGCGCCTCGGGCGAGATCCCGTTCCAGGACGCGATCGCGTCGTTCACCCGCAGGAATCGAACGTCGGCGTCGAACAGCGCGATCCCGGTCGGCCCGTCCCACAGCGCGTCGATGAGCGCGCGCTTCAGCTCGCGGATCCTCGCCTGACCGGGTTCTTCGCCGCGCATGGCCGAACCGTCGAGCGTCCCCCTCGCTCACTTCTACGCCGCCTGTCCGTACGGACGCACGCGTTGGAGCTTTGATCCCCAACGGAGTGCGGGCGACTCCCACGGTCAAGCGACGGCGACCTCCGGCGATCGCCGGATGCGAGGTCACGCGCAGCGGAGGGCCTCGGCGAGCGCTCGCGGACCGTGGCGAAACGCCTCGATCGCCTCGTCGGCCGGCGAGCGCCCGGACGCGGCGCGCTCGGCGAGCGGCGCCAGCCAGACGCGCTCGTCCTCGCCCCGCTGGCCGCAGCAGCTCTGGCGGCAGAGGCCGCCCGATGCGGCCTCGAGGAGCACGCGGGCGAGCTCCTGGATCGAGCGGCCGTCCGGTGCGCGCCCGGTCAGCCCCTCGCGCCCCGCGGTGCGCGTCAGCGACCGGCGCTCCGCCACCGTGAACGACCTCACGACGTCCCACGCCCAGGCGCGCGCCTGGCGGTCGTAGAGGATGCCCTTCCAGAACGCGAGCAGCGCCTTCGCCATGGGCGCGGAGCAGGAGTCGGCGCCGCGCACCTCCACGACGCCCTTCACCCGCACCTCCGGGAACACCGTCGTGAGGTGGTCCTCCCAGTCGGAGATCGTCGCCCGCTCGCCGGAGAGCCCCTCCGCGAGGAACTGCCGGAAGGTCCTGCCGCCCGTGTCCCGGTACGCGCCCGCGCGGCGCAGGAAGATCATGGGGACGTCGAGCGCCCACTCGGCGTAGCGGCGGTACGGATCCTCCTCGAACCCCGGCTCGAAGGCGAACGGCAGGATCCCGCAGCGCGCCGGGTCCGTCTCCTCCCAGACGGCGGTGCGGTAGCTCTTCCAGCCGATCTCGCGCCCCTGCACGATCGGGCTGTTCGCGTAGAGCGCGACCACCGCGGGCTGGATCGCGAGCGCGACGCGCAGCTTCTCGGCGAGGTCGTTCTCGCCCGAGAAGTCGAACGACGCCTGCGCCGACGCGGTCATGGCCATCATGTCCGGCGCGAGCCGGCCGCGGGCCGCGAGGAACGGGCGCATCACCTTGTAGCGGTTCTTCGGCATCCAGGGGCTCTCGGACGGCGTGCCCCATGGCCGGTACCCGCCGGCGAGGAACTCGACGCCCAGGTCCCGCGCCAGCTCGGCGCACTTCTCGATGTGCCGGTCGAGCTCGGCGGCCACGACGTGCACGTCGGCGAACGGCCGGCCCGAGAGCTCGAGCTGTCCTCCCGGCTCGATCGAGATCGTGAGGCCGTCGTTCTGGGAGGCGATGATCCGCCCCTCCTCCTCGAACGGCTGGTAGCCGAAGCGCGTGAACCCCCGGAGCACCTCCGCGACCCCGCCCGGCCCCTCGTACGGCAGCGGCTCGAGCGTGCCGGCGCGGAGCATGAGCTTCTCGTGCTCGAGCCCGACCTTCCAGCTCTCGCGCGGCCGCTCGCGCGCGCGGAACCACGCGACGAGGTCTTCGACTCCGGCGATGGGCGGCGACTCGTGGATGCGGGCGTCGAGCGACATGCGGGCGGACTCTATAACGCCGCCCCGGCCCGCCCCCTGCGGAAATCTCGAGCCCGCGGACCGGCCCGTCAGCGCTCCTCCGCGCGGACTCCTGCGCGGCCCGCGGCCGGTGGAGGAGAGAGGAGATCCTCGAGGAAGAACGCCGCGAGCTCCGCGCGCCCGGCGAGCCCGGCCTTCCGGTAGACCGCGAGCGCCTGCTGCCGCACCGTCCGCTCGCTCGTCCGCCGGAGGTCCGCGATGTCCTTGGAGGCGAGCCCCTTGAGGAGCAGGAGCGCCACCTCGCGCTCGGCCCCCGAGAGCTCCCACCGGGCGAACTGGTGATCGATCGCGGCGCCGAGCCCACGGACGTGCTCGTCCGACTCCAGGCGGAACCGGGCGAGGTCCGCCTCCGCCCGGCCCAGGTCCCGCTGGAGGGATCGCGCGCGCCTCCGGGCGACGAGCAGCTGGCCCCACAGCACGACCGTCCCGGAGAGGGCCGCCGCCATCACGGCCACCTCGAGGAGGAGGTGGGCGGTGGAGCCGCCCGCGCCCGCGTCGCTCATCACGTCGAGCCCGACGAGCAGCGTCACGGCGAGGAGGATCGCGGCGGGGACGGCGAGCACCGCGGGGCGGACGACCCCGTCATCCGCCGCAGGCGAGCGGGCGAGGTGCTTCATCGCGCTCGGGTTTTCTTCGTGCGTCATCCGTCGGATGGCGGCCGGACGCCCGCGCCGCCAAGGTCGCGGGAACCACCGGAGAGCGAACCATGCCGACCCTACCCCTGCACCCCGCCATCGTCCACCTGCCCCTCGGCCTCGCGCTGGCGATCCCGCTCGTGGCGCTCGCCCTCGCCATCGCCCACCTTCGCGGGCGCGTTCCCCGGATCGCGCTCGGCGTCCTGGTGGGGCTGCAGGCCCTCCTCGTCGCCTCGGGCGTGGTCGCGATGCAGCTCGGAGAGCGCGACGAGCGGCAGGTGGAGAGGGTCGTGGCGGAGCGGGTGATCGAGGCCCATGAGGAGCGTGCCGAGATCTTCGTCTGGGCGGCGGGGGCGGTGCTCGCCCTCTCGGCGGCGCTGCTGCTCGTGCCGGCGCGCCTCGCGCTCGGGCTCAGCGCGGCCGTCGCCGCGGGGACGATCGGCGTGGCCGCGCTGGGGGTGCGCACCGGCTCGGCGGGCGGCGAGATCGTGTACGCGCACGGGGGCGCGAGCGCGTTCGGGCCGTTCCCCGCGACGCCCGGAGGCGCGGTCGCTCCGGTGTCCGCGCGCGCGTCGCGCGACGACGACTGACGGGCCCTCGGCCGGACCCCGCGAGGTCACCGCTCTCCTGCGACCCCGAACCCGGGTGTGGGTGCGGGCATGAAAACCACCCCGAGACGTTCTGTCCCCTGGCGGCGGGGGGTCACCGTTCTGCTTGCGGACCCCTACCCCCCACCCTATCCTCGGACGATACGTAGGTTTTCTCGCTTGCCCGCTCAAAGACCTCCCACGCCCAGGCGCCCCCGAATGATCCGCCCCTTCCGGCTGCTCACCACCCTCGCGGCCACGGCCGCCCTCGCGCTCGGCGTCACCGTCCGCTTCGTACGAGCGGAGCCCGAGGTCCCGCCGGCGGCCGTGGCGTATCGCGGCGCCGTCCCCGCGCACGCGAAGGCGGACGGCGCCGGCGAGTACCGCCTCGATCGCCTCCCGATCCTGTCGCAGGTGATCCTCGCGGTGAAGGACAACTACGTCGATCCCTCGCGCTTCGACCCGAAGCAGATGGTCGTGTCCTCGCTCGAGAGCGTGGAGCGGACGGTCGCCGAGGTGATGGTCCAGGGCGACGCGAAGTCGCCGAAGCTCACGCTCACGGTGGGCGCGGCGCAGCGCGAGCTCGACCTCACCGGCGTGGACTCCATCTGGAAGGTCCGCACCGCGCTCGGCGAGGCGATGGGGTTCATCCAGGAGCACCTCGTCGCGCACAAGGAGCTGAAGGAGATCGAGTACGCGGCGGTGAACGGGCTGCTCTCCACGCTCGACCCGCACACGAACCTGCTCGAGCCCAAGTACTTCAAGGAGATGAAGCTCCAGACCCGCGGCGAGTTCGGCGGGCTCGGCTTCGTCATCGCCATGCGCGACGGGAACCTCACCGTCGTGAAGGTGCTCAAGAACACCCCGGCGCAGCGGGCGGGCATCAAGGCGCGCGACGTCATCGCCCGCATCGAGGAGCAGTCCACGGTCAACATGGACCTGCAGGACGCCGTCGACCGGCTGCGCGGCAAGCCGCAGACGAAGATCTCGATCACGGTCCAGCGCAAGGGCACGGACGCCCGCAAGCTCTCCCTGCTGCGCGAGGTCATCAACGTCGAGACGGTCGCCCAGGCGAAGCTGCTCGACGGCAACATCGGCTACGTCCGCCTGTCCCAGTTCTCGGCCAACACGACGCGCGACCTCCTCACCGCCCTCCAGCAGCAGCGCGCCCAGGCGGGCGGCAAGCTCGAGGGCCTCGTGCTCGACCTGCGCGGGAACCCGGGCGGCCTGCTCGAGCAGGCGATCCAGGTCTCGGACCTGTTCCTCTCCCAGGGCGTCATCGTGAAGACGGTCGGCGGCGGCGACCGCCAGCGGATCCACGAGGTGAAGGAGGCGAGCGGGGAGACGAGCGACCTCACGAGCCTGCCCCTCGTCGTCATCGTGAACAACAGCTCGGCCTCGGCGAGCGAGATCGTCGCGGGCGCGCTCAAGAACAACGGCCGCGCGCTGGTCATCGGGCGCCAGACGTTCGGCAAGGGGTCGGTGCAGGTCCTCGACGACCTGAACGATCCCACCGGCTCGGGCGAGCAGTCCGCGCTCAAGCTGACCATCGCGCAGTACCTCACCCCCGGTGACGTGTCGATCCAGGAGGTCGGCATCACGCCGGACGTCATGCTCCTCCCCGGCCGCGCGCTGAAGGAGCAGGTGAACTTCTTCGCGCCGCCGCGCTCGATGGGCGAGGTGGACCTCGACCGTCACCTCATGAACCCCGCCGACTCCTCGCCCGCCGAGGTCGCGAAGGCCGAGGCCAAGAAGAAGCGGGTCGAGAAGGCGCCCCTCGAGCTGCGCTACCTCCTCGACGAGAAGGAGGACCAGGTCGCGAAGGCGCTGAAGCGCGACGTCGCCGCGCAGGCCGCGGAGGCCCACGACGAGGGCATCGAGCAGCAGCTGACGCCCGAGCAGATCGAGGACGAGGAGGCGGAGGCCGATCCCGACCGGCTCGTCGAGGACTACCAGATCCGGTTCGGCCGCGAGCTCCTGAAGCGCTCGCCGCTGCCGGATCGCGCGCGCCTCATGGAGGCCGCGAAGGCGCTCGTCGCCGAGCGCCAGGCGCAGGAGGAGACGCGGCTCGAGAAGCGGCTCCAGGAGCTGGGCGTCGACTGGGCGCCGGCCGCGCCGACGCAGGGCCGCGGGGCGGCGCGCGCCGCCGTCACGCTCACCCCGGCGCCGGGCAAGGATCACCGCGCCGGCGACACGGTGCCGTGGACGGTGACCGTCGAGAACAAGGGCGACGCGCCGTTCCGGCGCCTCCGCGCCTGGAGCACCGCCGAGAAGAACCCGCTCCTCGACCGGCGCGAGTTCGTGTTCGGCAACGTGCCGCCGGGCGAGCGGCGCAGCTGGACGGTGCCGCTGCGGCTGCCGAAGGGCATGGACAGCCGGCGGGACGAGATCTCGCTGCACTTCGAGGACGAGGGCGGCCACGCCCCGGCCGACCTGGCGACGAGCCTCGGGGTGGTCGAGGTGCCGAAGCCCGTGTTCGCGTTCAGCGTGCAGATCGAGGACCGCCAGGGCGGCAACGGCGACGGCCTCGCGCAGCGCGGCGAGACGTTCGACGTCCGGGTGGACGTCCGCAACGCCGGCACCGGCGCGGCGGGCGACAAGACCTGGGTCTCGCTCAAGAACCTCGGCGACGACAAGGTCTTCATCAAGAAGGGGCGCGAGGCGCTCGGCGCGCTCAAGCCCGGGGAGACGAAGTCCGCGCGCATGGAGGTCGAGCTGCGGCGCGGCTCGAAGAGCGACACGCTCCCGCTCCGCGTGATGATCGTGGACGAGAAGATGGAGGAGTACGTCTCCGAGAAGCTCGACTGGCCCGTCGCGAAGGACGAGCAGGCGCGCACGGCGGCGTCCGGCTCGGTCCGGGTCGAGGCCGCCGAGGCGACGCTCCGCTCCGGCGCGAGCGCGTCGTCGCCGGCCATCGCGACCGCCAAGCGCGGCGCGGTGATCCCGGTGGACGCGAAGATCGGCGAGTTCTACCGGGTCGAGTGGCAGAAGGGCCGGTTCGCCTTCGTCCCCGACTCCGAGGTGCGCGCCGCGCGCGGCCCGCGCTCCGGCGTCGTCGCCGCCGCGTGGCAGCGCGAGCCGCCGCGCATCGCGCTCGTCCCCGATCCGCAGAAGGGCGCGCCGGTGGTGGAGGGGGATCACTGGAAGCTGCAGGGCACGGCGCTCGTGCCGCCCTCGTCCGATCCGGACGCCCGCCTGCGCGACGTGTTCGTGTTCGTGAACGAGCAGAAGGTGTTCTTCAAGGTGCTCCCGGAGAGCACGGCCGCCGCGAAGCTCGACTTCACGGCGGACATCCCGCTCGAGACCGGCAACAACGTGGTCACGGTGTTCGCGCGGGAGGACGACGAGTTCCAGAGCCGCAGGAGCATCGTCGTCTACCGGCGCCCGGCCGCCGAGGTGGCGACGGACGGCACGCAGAAGACGAGGCAGGCCCAGTAGACGGAGCTGCTGGCGGGTGGTGGGAGCGGAGGGCCGCGCGGCGACGCGCGGCCCTTCGTGCATCAGCCCGCGGCGGCCCGCAGCCGCTCGTTCTCCGCCTCGAGCGCCGCCACCCGCTCCTGCAGCCGCGCGAGCGCGGCCTCCACCTCGGCGGCGTCGAGCTTCCGCGGGATGTGCTGCGGGCAGTTCACGTCCCAGGCCTCCACCGTGAACAGGACCGCCTGCTCGGGCGTGGCACGGTAACCCTCGGGCATGAGGCGCGCGACGAGCGCGGGATCGTCCTCGACCACCCGGGCGCGTCCCCAGATCTTCACCCGCGTCCGGGTCTCGTAGTCCATGAGGAAGAGGAACGCCCGGTCGTTCTCGGCGAGGTTCCCCGTCGTGACGTACTGCCGGTTTCCCCGGAAGTCGGCCCAGGCGATCGTGTGCGGGTCGAGCACGCGGAGGAAGCCCCTCGGACCGCCGCGGTGCTGCACGTACGGCTGACCCGCCGCGCTCGCCGTCGCGAGGTAGACGCTGTCGCGCTCCGCGACGAACCGGGCGAGCTCGTCGTCGAGCTCCGTCCCGAAGCCTCCGCGGCGCTCCAGGCGCGCGTAGGCCTCCCGCGATCCCCTGCGGGCCTGGACCGCCTTGACGGCCGGCGTGAACGCGACGTCGCTCGAGGGGCGGTGCATCTCGCGGCTCCTTGCGGGTGAGGTGGGGTCCGGCCGGTCTCCCGTCCGGACCCCAGGGTTCGGTCACGCGGCCTTCGCCCCGCTCGCGTGCACGACGGGGAAGTCGATCTCGGTCCCGGCGACCTCGTTCAGATAGTTCGTGAACACGGTCAGCGCCGCGTTCGCGACGAGCTCGACGAGCTGCCCGTCGTCGAGGCCGGCGGTGCGAGCCTCCGCGAGATCGGCGTCGTCGACGCGGCCGCGCCGCTCGATGACGCGTCCGACGAACCGCAGCGCCGCCTCGTCGCGCGGGTTCGAGGCGCGCCCCTGCCGCGCGCGCTCGAGCTCTGCGGGCGGGAGCCCGAGCCCCGCCCCCAGCGCGCTGTGGGCCGAGAGGCAGTACTCGCACCCGTTCGCCTCAGAGACGGTGAGCGCGATCTGCTCGCGCAGCCGCGCACGGATGCGTCCTCGCGCGAGCGCGCCCGCGAGGCCGAGCACGCCCTCGAGCGCCGCGGGCGACTGGGCGATCACGCGGTAGAGGTTCGGGGTCGCGCCCAGGCTCCGCTGCACGCCTTCGAGCAGCTCGCGGGCACGGCCTTCGGCGGTGGAGGGATCGACGGGGGGAATGCGGGACATGGCGTCTCCTGGTGGGGTGAGGCCGCACGAGGTGCGGCGCGTGGGTGCCCATGGAGTTGCGGCCGCGAGCCCGCCGGAACAATGGACGCTGTCGCAGGACACTCTTGCGCTCGGGGGAATGACGCATGGACCGGATCGACGCCTGGGCGACGTTCGCCGCGGTGGCAGAGGGACGGAGCTTCGCCGCGGCGGCCCGGCGACTGGGGCGGTCGCCCGCCGCCGTCACGCGGGCGGTGGCCGCGCTCGAGGAGCGGCTCGGAGCGCGGCTGCTCAACCGCACCACGCGCTCGGTCGCGCTCACGGACGTGGGCGCGCGCACGCTCGAGGCGGCGCGGCGCGCGCTCGCCGGGTTCGAGGAGCTGGAGGGCGCCGCCGCGGCGGAGCGGCAGGAGCCGCGCGGGCGGCTGGGCGTGACCGCGTCGGTCGTGTTCGGGCGGCTGCACGTGCTCCCGATCGTGCAGGCGTTCCTGCGCGATCACCCGTCGGCGAGCGTGGAGCTCCTCCTGCTCGACCGCGTGGTGTCGCTCGTGGACGAGGGGCTCGACGTGGCGGTGCGCCTCGGCCGGCTGCCCGACTCGTCCCTGAAGGCCCTCCGCGCGGGCGAGGTGCGGCGCGCGGTCTACGCGAGCCCCGGGTATCTCGAGGCGAACGGGACGCCACGCTCGCCGCAGGCGCTCGCGAGCCACGCGTGCGTCGCCTGCACCTCGGTGACGCCGGCCCCCCATCGCTGGACGTTCGGGCGCGGGGGCCGGAGCTTCGCCGTGGCCGTGTCCCCTCGCCTCGTGGTGAACACGGCCGAGGCCGCCATCGACGCGGCCGTCGCCGGGCTCGGCCCGACGTGCGTGCTCTCGTACATGGTGGACTCGCACGTCCGCGCCGGCCGGCTGCGGCGGATCCTGGAACCGTACGAGCCGCCGCCCGTGCCGGTCCAGGTGGTGATCCCGGCGGGCCGGTTCGTGACCCCGCTCGTGCGTGCCTTCGTGGACCGGGCCGTGGAGGCGCTGCGCGAGAAGCTCGGCGCGCTCGCCGCCTGAACCTCGCCGGCACCCTGTCACGGACAGGTCTCGGGGAAGTTCGCCGCCCCGCTGACGAGCTGCGCCGCCGGGTCGAGCGGCGGCGCGAACGGGACGTTCTCGTCCACGAGCACGTGGCCGTGCACGTCGGTCGCCCGGATCGCGAGCGGCCCGGCGATCTGGACCCCGGCGCCCACGAACAGGTTCGTGCCGCTCCGCTCCAGGGTGCGGAAGGTCGCGTCGCCCGCGCCCCGCGCCTCGAGGGCGGCGATGGGGTGGCGGTGATCCATCGGCACGATCCCGAACCACCACGCGTTCGAGGCGGGGCTGAACCGGTAGCGGATCGGGCCGTCCACCGGACATGGCACGGTGCGCCAGGTCACGTCCACGCGGCCGGCAGCGGGATCCGCGACCCGCGCGAACGTCGCTGCGCCGAGATCGAGCGCGGCGTCGGCGCAGGAGGGACAGGAGTCCACCACCACCGCGGTCGCCTTCCCCAGCGGCCCGGTGATCTCGAGGCAGGTCCCGCACGCCGCCGAGGCGGCGAACACCACGGGCGAGACCGCCACGGCGAGGGCCGGCGCCGGATCCCACCCGCACGCCCCCACGCCCGAGGCGTCGTAGGAGGTGGCGCTGCCGGTCTTCTCCGGGCCCGCGGGACAGAGGGCCGGTCCTCCCCCGCCTCCCGGGTCGCCGCCGTCCTTGCCGCCACCTCCGCAGGCGGAGAGCGCGAAGACGAGCAGGGACGCGGTGATCCGGGAGCATGGGCGCATGGGCTTCGGTGTTTGCTGCGGGGTGACCTCGCGCGCAACCCCGGCGCGGGGTGAACGAACCGTGAAACCGGATGTGCGCCCCGGGCGCACATCGCGGAGCGGCGGGAGCGGCCGGCGCCCGGGTCGGGCGGGCCGGATTTTCCCAACCCCTCGCCCCTCCGCTAGAATTCGGCACATGGCGGAGGTGAGAAAAGACGCCTCCGCCCCATCCTCCGCCCCCGGGACGAGGAGCGGGGCGGGGTTCGAGCTCCGCCTCGAGCGCGGCGGCGCGTTCGTCCGGCTCGCCGATCAGCCCATCTCGCCCGGCGTGCGGCTCGAGGCGCTCACCCTCGAGGTCCCCGACGTCCGCTTCCCGTTCGACGTCGGCAAGGGCTCGGGCCAGTTCCGCCACCGGCTCTCCGACCTCTTCGAGCTCTCCATCGCGATCGAGCCCGGCGTCGCCGAGGCGGCGCTCGCGTCGGCCAGCCTCGCCGCGTTCGGCGTCGAGGACGTGCGCATCGCGCTCCGCCCCGGGGCGGCGGAGATCGCGGCGCGGCTCTCGGGCGGACCTCCCTTCACGCTCCTCGCCGGGCTCGTCCCCGCAGGCGCGCAGGGCGCCGCGCTCGTGTTCCACTCCCCGCGCGTCTACGGCCCGGCGCCGATCCCGCCCGCGATGCTCCCCCACCTCGCCCGCGGCGTGCTCGATGCGGTCGGCGGGGAGGCCGTGCTGCGCGATCCGCTCCCGGTCCTCCTGCGGCGCGTCCTCGCGCCGCGTGGCTGGAAGCTGCCGCGCGCGGCGGGCGTCCCGCTCTCGCGCGCGGAGATCATCGAGGGGGCCGTCCGGCTCGCCTGGAGCCGCGGGGCGGCCGGCCCGGCGGCGGTCTCGCCCGAGCCCGAGCTCCTCGCGGCCGAGGAGGGCGCGCGGACCTTCCGCGAGGCGGAGGCGCGGCTCGCCGCCGGCGACGCAGCGGGCGCACGGGAGCGGTACCTCGCCGCCGGCTCCGCCGCGAGCGCGCACCCCTTCGCCGCCGAGCGGCTCCTCTCGCTCCTCGCCGCGGAGGACCGCTTCCACGACGAGGCGCTCGATCTCGCCGCCGAGTGGCTCGCGCGGCGCCCGGGGTTCTTGCCGGCGCTCGCCGCCGAGGCGTCGATCCGGCTCGCCCGCGGCGAGCCCGAGAAGGCCGCCCGCGCGCTCGCCGCCCTCGCCACCGGCGCGGCCGCGCGGGGCGAGACGTTCTCGGCGCTCGCCGCCGCGGAGGTCGCCCTCGCCCTGCCCGGCGCGGCGCGCGAGGACGCGCTGCGCGCCGCCGAGCTCGCCCTCTCCGTCCGGCGCGATCACGTCCCGGCGCTCCGCGCCCTCCGCGCGCTGGCCCTCGCCGCGGGGGACCGCGAGGGGCTCCTCCACGCGCTCCGCCGGCTCGTCGCGCACGATCCCGACGCGGCGGAGAAGGCGCGCGCTCACGCCGAGCTCGGCGCGCTGCTCCTCGAGGCGGACCCGCCCGCCGCGCGCCTCCACCTCGACCAGGCGCTCCGGCTCGCGCCCGAGGATCCCGGCGCGCTCGGCGCGCTCGCGCGCGCGTGCAGCGCCGCGGGCGAGCCGCTGCGCGCGGTGCGCGTCCTCGAGCGGCTCTGCGCGGCCGAGCTCGCGCGCGGCGATCGGG